>JAQUSM010000119.1 GCA_028715095.1 Candidatus Omnitrophota bacterium | reverse complement strand
TACGAAGTGCGTAAAAGTCTACTGCAAAATCTGTTCAAATTATCACCCGCAGACGGGTGAATTCATGGGGTGGCGTCTTACATCCTTTTGCATCAAATAGCCCAGAGGAAAATCCATGCTTTGCACAGCAGGTCTTCGTCACGGAAGCATTTGGCGATTTGATAGTACCTTTCTATCCCCGCAACCATGAGGATCTGCTTGAATAATTGCGGAGATTGGGGTAAGGCAAAGAATTGCCCGATATTCAACCGCGAAGGGACCAGGTAATCCCGGGCACCTTCAGGAGTGGATTTTGTAAGTATCGGAGTTTCGCATTCAATAAAGTTGTTGTTTCCTAAATAATTACGGATAAGCTTGTAAAGGTCGCTTCTTAAGACAAGGTTGTTAAAAACTCTTTTGCGTCTTAAGTCAAGGTAGCGGTATTTAAGGCGCATCTCTTCGGTTATTTCAGCCTCTTCTTCTATTTCAAAAGGAGGGTTTAGGCTGGGGTTTAATATTTCCAGTTCTTTTGCTAAAACTTCAATTTCTCCGGTTGCAAGTTTTTCGTTGACTGTGCCGGCAGGCCGTTTATTTACCACTCCCTTTAATTTAATTACGAATTCATTTCTTAGATCCTGCGCTAATTTGTAAGCCTCTCCGGATTCTTTAGGGATAAAAACTATTTGAGTAAAGCCGGTCCGGTCACGGATGTCAATAAAAATCAGTTTGCCGTGGTCTCTCCTGCGGGCAACCCAGCCGCAGAGGATAACTTCTTTGGCGCTGTCTGCCCCGCTAAGTTCCCCGCAAGTATGTGTTCTTAACATTTTAATTCCTCGGTTAGTTCTTCTATGTTTATTTCTCTCTGAGTGCTATTTGACATGTCTCTGAGGGAAATCACATTCTTTTTTAATTCATCTTCCCCTAAAATCAAAACGTATCGGGCCCCTGAGTCATTGGCGGCGCGCATCGCCGCTTTCAGCGACCTGTTTAAATAATCCATATCGCTGGGTATGCCGCTTAAGCGCAATTGGTTTAATATTTTTATGCCGGCGTTTTTTGCCGTTTTCCCGAGCGTAATCAGGTATACCATCCTGCTTAGCGGTTTTTCACCGGTTATTTTGGATGCCAAGAGCAGCCTTTCCATCCCGAAGGCAAAGCCGATGCCTCCTATATCCGGGCCGCCTAACTCCTTAATTAAATTATTGTAACGGCCTCCTGCCCCAATGGCATCCTGGCTGCCTAAATTAGAATGCGTAAATTCAAATACTGTCCGGTTATAGTAGTCCAGCCCGCGCACAAGCTGCGGCTCCACATCAAAAGCAATATTAAGGCTGCTTAAGCCGTCTGTTACTTCTTTGAAATGATCCAGGCAATCCGGGCAAAGATGAGTATTACTAAGAGCAAGTGTTTTGACTATTTTCTGACAGGATTCGTTTTTACAGTCCAGTATCCTTAAAATATTATTTTCAAGCCTTAGCTGGCAGTCGGCACAGAGATTTTGTTTTTCTTTCTGAAGGCCCTGTTTCAGGTTTAAGCTTAAAGTTTGTTTATCTTTGGGGCAGCCCAGGCTGTTGATTTTAATCTTATAGTCTGAAACCGCAAAATTTTTAAGTAGCCGGGCGGCCAGGCTGATTACTTCTATATCAAGGATTGCTTCCTGGGAGCCGATTGCTTCGCAGCCAATATGATGGAACTGGCGCAGCCTTCCCTTTTGCGGCCGCTCAAGGCGGAACATCGGCCCGATATAGTATAATTTTATGAATCCGCTGGTTTTATCTAAATTGTTTTCCAGGTAGCTGCGCGCAATTGAGGCAGTACCCTCAGGCCGCAAGACATACACATCCTGCTGGTTATGGATAAGGAACATCTGTTTTTGTACTATTTCAGCGGTAAGCCCGAGCGTACGGTTAAATAGCGCCGCTTCTTCAATTACAGGGGTGCGGATTTCATGGTAGTTATAAAGAGAAAATGTATCGCGAGAAGCCGCTTCAATTGCTTGCCATTGTCCTGCCTCATCAGGCAGGACATCTTTGGTGCCGGGGACCCTTTTGAACATAAGTTATCTTTTTGGTTTGTTAAGGATTTTTCTGCACTAATATAAGGATTACTTAATTTTTTGTTTCATTTCCAAGCCGGCTTTAAAGATCACGACCTTTCTGGGGGGGACAGGGATAACCTGGTTGGTGCGCGGATTTCTGCCGGTGCGGCTTTTCCTCTGTTTTATCTTAAAGACGCCAAAATTACGTAATTCAATCCTTTCGCCTCTGACTAAGGCATCAACAATGCAATCGAATGTTCTTTGTACGACTTTTTTGACATCTATTTGTTTTAGGTTTGTTTCGTCCGATACTTTTAAGACAATATCCTTTTTGGTCATCTCTTATCCTCCTAGCCCACCAGGGCACACCGTGCATTCCTATAAGCACGGGTGTTAGCCCACCAGGGCACGCCAAGTTTATTTTCTAAGCATAATAACAGCAAAAAGTTACGATGTCAAGTACTTATAGCACCAAGGAGAACCTGTCTTCCCCCAGTAATTCATCGAGATCCTGAATCAGCTTTTCTGAAGGCAAAACATAAAGATTTTCGCCTACTACCATTTGTACCCGTGATTTCGCGGGGGTATCCAGGCGCAAGTAAATAGGTATATTGCCTTTATGCTCAGAAAGCAGGGTCTTTAAGGATTCAAATATGTTTTCTTTAATCCCCGAAAGATTTATGCTCATGGCGGTAATCAGTTTATAAATTTCTTCAAAAGGGAAAAGGTCTTCCGCGATTATCTTGGGGGTATCTTCTGTCAGATTCAGCGTACCGCGGACATGGACTATTGTGTTAGGCAAAATATACCGGCTTACTTTAGAAAAGGCGCGGGGAAACACCAGCACTTCTATCGCGCCGTCTAAGTCCTCAAGTTTTAGTATCGCCATTTTTTCCTGCTTGGCCCGGGTTAATGTTTGTTTGATTTTTGCGATTAAGCCGACAATTTTTATCGTGTCCTGGTCTTTATGCTCAAGCAGGTTGGCTGTGGAGCAGGAGGTGAAACGCTTAAGTTGTTTGGCATAACGTGCCAAAGGGTGCCCGCTGACGTAAAAACCCAGCATATCTTTTTCAAAGGAAAGCAGCTGCGGTTCAGGCCATTCTTTGCAATCGGTTAAGGCCTCGGAGGCTTTTCCAAAACCATTATTAGTCATTGCCTGGTCAAAGAAAGAAAGCTGGCCGCTGGATTTCTCTTTCTGTATTTTTTGAGCCCTACCCAGTATTATATCGAGGCTGGAGAACATTTTTGCTCTTGAGGCGCCGAAATAATCCAGGGCTCCGCATTTGATCAAGCTTTCCAATACCTTGTGGTTTGCCAGTCTTAAATCTATCTGGCCGCAGAGTCCTTCCAATGATTTAAATTTTGTTTTTTCCCTGGCGCTTACAATGGATTCAGCCGCTCCCTTACCGACATTCTTTATCGCCAGCAGCCCAAAGCGGATGGTTGATTCATCCTGGACCTTAAAAAGCACCTCGCTTTCATTTATATCCGGTGGCTCCACTTTTAATCCCATATGCTGGGCTTCATTAACATAGGTTACTATTTTGTCGGTGTTGTCGCGTTCAGAGGTAAGCAGCGCGGTCATAAACTCTACGGGGTAATTTGCTTTTAAATAAGCGGTGCGGTAAGAGATCAAGGCATAAGCGGTTGAATGCGATTTATTGAAACCATATCCGGAGAAATATTCTATCAAATCGAAGATCTTGGTTGCGGTTAATTCTTTTATCCCGTTTTTAAGGCATCCATGGATAAAGTTGTTCCTTTGTTTTTCCATGACTTCGGGAATTTTCTTTCCCATTGCTTTACGCAAAATATCCGCCTGGGCAAGCGAGAATCCTGCCAGGGCAGAGGCAATCTGCATGATCTGTTCCTGGTAAACCATAATCCCGTAAGTTTCTTTAAGTATGGGCTCTAATCTGGGGTGTTCATATCTGATGGGGACTAACCCATGTTTGCGTTTCATAAA
>JAQUSM010000118.1 GCA_028715095.1 Candidatus Omnitrophota bacterium | reverse complement strand
ATAATCCAATTAATGTAATCAAGGCCACGATGCAGGGGTTAAGGAGCCTTAAAGAATAAATAATAAAATGAAAGAGAAAAAAACTAATAACGAACAGGTAATCGAGAAGCTGGTTGCTTTGCATAATCTGAAACGCCCTTTTGGCTCACATAAGAAAAGAAAACTTTTGGGACGCGGATCCGGTTCCGGACATGGTAAAACCTCCACCCGCGGCAGCAAGGGACAGACTTCGCGCGCAGGAAGGCATTTCTATTTAGGCTTTGAAGGCGGCCAGTCCCCGCTTATACGTAAGATGCCTAAGCGCGGGTTTGTGAGCAATTTCAAGAAAACATATCAGATTGTTAATCTCGGAGATTTAAAGAAAATAAAAGAAGCCATAGTGACACCGCAGCTCTTAAAGGATAATGGTTTAATCCGTGATGAGCGAGCTTTAATTAAAGTATTGGGTAACGGCGGTATCAAGAACCCGGTAACCATACAAGCACATGCGTTTTCTAAACGGGCTTCTGCCGAGATTATCGCTGCCGGTGGAAAAGCGGAAATAATAAATGTTTAACGCGCTAGTTAATGCGTTTAAGATTCCTGATCTGAAAAAGCGTTTGATTATTACCGGAGCCCTTATTGCGATTTATCGCGTAGGTTGTTATATCCCCACTCCCGGTATTGATGGGGCGGCCCTGGCGGATTTCTTTAACCGCATTGCTAAGACGCAGGGTGGCACGCTCTTTGGCATAATTAATATGTTTTCCGGAGGCGCTATGGAGCGGCTGACTATATTCGCCCTGGGGATAATGCCTTATATCTCATCTTCTATTATTCTGCAATTGCTTACCGCGGTTATCCCTGCCCTTGAAAAAATGGCTAAAGAGGGTAAAAGCGGATACGAAAAGATCAACCAGTTTACCCGTTACGGGACTGTTTTTCTTTCGGTTGTGCAGTCATATTTTATTGCTTTATGGCTGGAAAACCCGGCACGTTTTGAAGGGTTGCAGATTGTTATGCATCCGGGTTGGGGTTTTAGAATACTTACGGTTTTGACCCTTACCACGGGCACGATATTTATCATGTGGCTGGGGGAGCAAATCCAGGAGCGTGGTATCGGAAACGGGATATCACTGGTTATTACCGCAGGTATAATTTCAAGGATTCCTACCGCGCTTAATCAGTTGTTTGTCCTGATTTCGCCTTTTGCAGCCAGCCGCAGGCAGATTCAGCCGGTTACTTTGTTAGTCATGGGTTTATTGCTTGTGGGAGTGGTGTTTGCGGTAATCATGATTACGCAGGGCGTAAGAAAGATTCCTGTTCAATATGCCCGGCGCATTGTGGGCCGTAAGATTTACGGAGGGCAGAGCACGTATATACCGCTGAAGGTTGATACCTCCGGAGTTATCGCTATTATATTTGCACAGTCAATCATACTTTTTCCGGCAACCCTGGCTTCTTTTATTCCTAACCCCGGGTTTCAGCGCCTGGCTCAAGGGTTAATCCGCGGGCAGGTTTTATATTCAGTAGTTTACGCTCTTTTGATAATCTTTTTCTGTTATTTTTATACCGCTATCGTATTTAACCCTAATGATTTGTCTGAGAATATGAAAAAATACGGAGGTTTTATACCGGGAATACGGCCGGGTAAGCCTACCGCAGAATTTCTTGATTATGTAATGACCAGGATTACTTTAGCCGGCGCAAGTTTTATAGCAGTGATTGCGATTTTCCCGGATTTTATTATGGCCTGGCTTAAAGTCCCGTACCTGGTAGCGTCTTTTTTTGGCGGAACAGGTATTTTAATTATTGTCGGGGTTATGCTTGATACACTAAAACAGATTGAATCGCACCTCTTGACGCATCATTATGAGGGTTTTATAAAAAGCGGCCATATCAAAGGGAGAAGGTAATGTATCTGGTACTTTTAGGACCTCCAGGGGCAGGTAAAGGCACGCAGGCAAAGAGATTAGCGGAAAAACTGGGCCTGCCGCATATTTCTACCGGGGATATTTTAAGGCAGAATGTTAAGGATGGTTCGATTTTAGGCGAGAAAGCAAAAGGCATCATGGATAAGGGCCTGCTTGTGCCGGATGATTTAGTAGCTGCGATGCTCGATGAGCGTTTTAATAACCCGGATATAAAGAAAGGTTTTATTCTGGATGGTTACCCCAGGACATTGCCTCAAGCTAAAACCCTGGATGATATTTTAGCCCGCAAGAAACTTTCGGTGGATTTAGTAGTTTATTTGGATACAAGCGATGAGGTAATCATTAAGCGGCTCACCGGCAGGCTGGTTTGTTCTAAGTGCGGAGCGAATTTCCATGCAGTGAATATGCCCCCTAAGGTTTCCGGATTATGCGATAACTGCCAGGGGTCCCTGTATCAGCGTTCCGACGACAATGAAGTTACGGTGCGTAAGCGCCTTGAAGTTTATAAGAATGAAGTTGCTTCTTTGATAAAATATTACGATCAGCAAAATAAACTGCATAGTTTAAATGCAGATTTAGATGCGCTTGAGGTGTTGAAGCAGGTCATTCTGCTATGCGCCGAGGTCAAGTGATCCCTATTAAATCGGAAAAAGATTTACTGATGTTAAAGCGCTCCGGGCAGATTTTATCATCTGTTATGCGCAAGGTGCAGAAAAGCCTGCGCCCCGGGATTACTACCCTGGATATTGACCGCTTGAGCGAGGAGCTGATCCTTAAGGAAAATGCCTTGGCGGCTTTTAAGGGGTATAAGGGGTTTCCGGCAACCGCTTGCGTTTCCGTAAATGAAGAGATCGTGCATGGGATTCCGGAGCCAAGGGTAATTTTGGAAGGTGATATTGTAAGCATAGATTTAGGCGTAAACTATCAGGGTTATTTCTCGGATATGGCGCTTACCCTGCCGGTAGGCAAGGTTGATGAAACAAAGAAAAAGCTGATCGAGGTCACCAGGAAGGCCCTGGATATAGGAATCAAACAGGCACGCTCAGGTAATTATTTAAGCGATATTTCTCATAGCATCCAGAGTTTTGTGGAGGGATACGGGTTTTCAGTAGTAAGGCAATTTGTGGGCCATGGCATAGGAACTGCCCTGCATGAAGAACCTGAGATTCCCAATTTTGGAGAAGCACATTTAGGGCCGTTATTAAAAAGCGGGATGGTTTTAGCTATCGAACCGATGGTTAATGTCGGCACCTGGGAATGCATTATCGCCAGGAATGGCTGGACAGCGATAACTAAAGACGGCCTGGCTTCAGCGCATTTTGAACATACGGTAGCAGTTACCGATAAAGGACCGGTTATATTAACGGAGTGAAATGGCCAAGGAAGAACTGATAGAGACAGAAGGCAAGATAATCGAGGCATTGCCTAATGCCATGTTTAAAGTGGAGCTTGAGAATGGGCATGTGGTTTTGGCGCATGTTTCAGGTAAGATGCGCATGAATTTTATCAGGATCCTGCCGGGCGACAAAGTTAAATTAGAACTTTCTCCTTATGATTTAAGCCGGGGGAGAATTACTTTTAGGGTGAGATAGAATGAAAGTTAAAGCGTCGGTTCGTAAGATTTGCGATAAGTGTAAAATAATCAAAAGAAGAGGAGTAGTCCGGGTAATCTGCGCTACTACTAAACACAAACAAAGACAAGGTTAAATATTTCTTAACACCTTGTGGGTAAGGAGTAAATATGCCAAGGATTATGGGTATTGATATACCTAAGGAAAAAAGGATTGAAATTTCTCTTACCTATTTTTATGGTATAGGCCGGGCGCTTTCTAACGTCGTGCTGAAAGAGGCCGGAATCAACCCGGACAAACGGGCAAAAGATTTAAGTGAAGAAGAGGTTTCTCGTCTTACTAACATTCTTCAAAAAGGAAGCCTGAGAATCGAAGGTGACCTGCGCCGCGATATATCTCAGAATATAAAGAGGCTTATGGATATTGGTTCATGGAGAGGAATGCGCCATAAGAAAGGGCTGCCGGTCAGGGGGCAGCGTACGCGCACCAATTCGCGCACTAGAAAAGGGAAGAAGAGAGTGAAT
>JAQUSM010000117.1 GCA_028715095.1 Candidatus Omnitrophota bacterium | reverse complement strand
TCTAATGGGAATATTGCAGGGAACAGAATATTATATCTCTAAGCGCATGGGCAAGGCGATTATGGATTATAAGATGCTTGCCGACGGCGATAAGATCGCGGTTGCCGTTTCCGGAGGTAAAGACAGCCTGACTCTGTTGCGCCTGCTGCTTGACCGCAAGGCATTTGTGCCTATAAATTATGATCTTGTCGCCTTACACATAGATATGGGGTACCCTAAGTCAATTTCTAAGAAGCTTGAGAAATATTTTAAGCGGCTTAAGGTTGAATATAGAATTATAAAATCCGACGTACTCAAAAAAACGGAAAAAAGCAAGATTAATTGTTTCTGGTGCTCCTGGAACAGAAGAAAGGAATTGTTTATCGCGGCAAATAAACTTGGTTGTACCAAGATTGCCCTGGGCCATCATATGGATGATATTATTGAAACCGTGCTGCTAAATTTGTTTTTTCAGGGAGAGATCTCAAGCATGGTGCCGAAACAGGAGTTATTTAAAGGCAAGATTACGCTTATCCGGCCGCTGGCTTATGTGGAGGAGCATCTGATAGAACGTTTTGCCAAGGAAACAAAGTTAGGCCATGATACCTGCGCCTGCCCGCATTCCATTACCTCTAACCGCAACAGGGTAGGCCGCATTATCCGGGAGATGGAGAGGGCCTGTCCGGATGTCAAAAAGAATATTTTCCGTTCAGTAAAAAGGATAAAAAAAGATTATTTGCTTTAATCGTGAAGCTGCCAATGGTATAATAATTTTATGGTTATTTTAATCGCAATCTTATTTTTAATATTAGCCGCATTTATCGTCTCTGTAGTTTTGAAGATCTCCTCTCAAGTCAATGAGCGCCTGAACCAGATGAACCAGTCTATCCAGGAGGCCAATAAAATCATCGGTCAGAATTTAGGCAGCGCCACTTCTGCTTTTGGCAGCGTAAAGGAACAGTTGGGTAAATTAGAGGAGACCAATAAGCAGATAATCGCCATAAGCAAGGATATCTCCAGTCTTCAGGAGCTTCTGCGTGCTCCTAAATTCCGCGGGGCAATGGGGGAAACTTTGTTGGAAAATTTACTTTCCCAGGTTTTGCCTAAGGAACATTATCATACACAATATCGTTTTAAAAGTACGGACGCCGTGGATGCGGTAATCTGTCTTGGGGAGCGGCTGGTCCCGGTGGATGCGAAATTTAGTTTGGAGAATTTCCAAAGGATGCAGGATGCCGCGGATGAGCAAACAAAGGAAGCCCTGCGCAGGAAATTCATCCAGGATGTAAAAAACCGTATCAATGAGATCGCCGCAAAATACATTTTGCCGGCGGAAAATACTTATGATTTCGCCCTGATGTATATACCGGCGGAGAATGTTTATTATGAGGTAATTATCAAAGAGGATATCTTTTCTTATAGCATGCTGAAAAAGGTGATCCCGGTTTCCCCGAATACTTTTTACGCCTATCTGCAGGTAATCTGCATGGGGTTGCGCGGATTAAAAGTCGAAGAGAACGCAAAGGTGATTTTAAAAAGCTTAGGCGCTCTTTCCATAGAAACAGATAAATTCAAGGAAGATTTTGATATCCTGGGCAGCCATCTGCTTAATGCCAATACCAAGTATGCCGATGCCGAAAAACGTTTTGATAAAGTTAACCAGAGGCTCACGGATATACGGGATACCAAGCAGATAACAAATAAATAATTAACAGATGATCCTTGATGTCCGAGTCAGCCCCCGTGCCAGCCGTAACCATGTTGAACGGCAGGGCAATAAAATAAAGGTGTATCTTACTAAACCTGCCTGCGAGGGCGCGGCCAATAAACAGCTTATTGATTTGTTGAGTGAATATCTAAAAATAAAGAAGTACCGGATAAGGATTAAGTCCGGTGAGAAATCGCGCGACAAACTGGTAGAGATAGATGCGGATTAATAACCCCCTGGGAAAATTCGGTTTAAAGGACATAGTTTCGGTCTTTAGCATGCGTCAGGACGGAAATATGTCTTTATGCTATGGGGATACCCGTGAGTCTCTTGAAAACCGCAAAAAATTTCTTTCTGCCGTAGACATTGATTACCGTGATCTAATCTGCGCCAAGCAGGTGCATGGTAAGAATATTGCTTATGTTACGCAGGCCGACAAAGGCAGGGGGGCTTTAGATTACGACAGCTCCATCAGCGACACGGATGGTTTTTTAACCGACAAGAAGAATCTTCCCATAGCCATACTGACAGCGGACTGCCTTTCGGTTTTTGTTTATGACACCACAAGGCCGGCGGCCGGTATTTTGCATGCCGGCTGGCGCGGCACCGAAAAGAATATTTGCAGCCAAGGCATAAGGCTGATGCAGGAGAAATTTGGCAGCAAGCCGGATGAGCTTTTGGTTGGTTTCGGACCGTCCATCCGCTCTTGCTGCTGTAAGATGGATAATGATTTTAAGAGCAACTTTCCGTTCGGTTTAATTAACCGGGACGGCAGCGTTTATATGGATATTGCCTTAATAAACACAAAGCAGTTAGTAGATTGCGGAGTTAAACAAGATAATATTTTTGATCCTGAATTGTGCACTCTTTCGCAAAATGAAGATTTTTTCTCTTTCCGCAAAGAAGCTCAAGGCGCCGGCAGGATGATTTCGGTAATAATGCTCAGATGAGCACCAAATACAACCTGGAATTTATCTTACACGCCAAAAACAGCTCGCCAAAAATGATTAAGAACTCTCTGGCTGAGTTTGGCAATGACCTGTTAGTCATCCAGTGCCAGGAGCAAGACGAGAAATGTAATTATAGGGTTAGCATGACCACAGAGGATCCTACCCTGGTTTTTGATCTTTGCGCGCAACTGGGAAGGATCAGGTCAGTGAAGGTGATTTAAGTTTTATTGATTGCCCCGGTTATTAATGGTATGATTATTTAAAAAAGGATTTTGGTTTATATGTACATTATTATTTTTGTCACTGCAAGCAGTAAAAAAGAGGCACAGAAAATATCCGCAGGGCTAATTGATAAGAAACTCGCTGCCTGCGTGAATATCATAGACAAAGTTGATTCTTTGTTTTTCTGGGAGGGTAAGGCTCAAAAGGCTAAAGAATCCCTTTTGATTATCAAATCGAAAAAAGAGAAAATGCCCAAGGTTATTAAGCTGGTTAAGGCTTTACACAGCTATAAGGTCCCGGAGATTATCGCTTTTCCCGTAATTGCAGGGGATAAACCATACTTGAGGTGGATTGATGCTGCTCTCCGGTAGCCCATTCGATTTTATTTATGCTTTTTTAGGGGGATTGCTATCCAGCTTTACTCCTTGCGTCTATCCGCTTATTCCGATTAGCGTCGGATACATAGTCGGCAACGCGCAAAATTCTAAAATTAAGAGTTTTTTATTAAGTTTATTTTATGTTACTGGTATCGCCATTACTTATTCTTTCCTGGGGATCCTGGCAGTATTAACCGGTAGAATATTTGGTGAATTCAGCGTAAATCCTTTAGTTAATCTTATATCCGGAGTTATTATACTAATTTTCGGGCTTTCTATGTTTGATTTATTTAATTTTAATTTTACTTTGAATTTAAAGCTTCCTACTCACAGAAAAAGAAGCTATTTTCTGGCTTTATTATTAGGGCTAATCTCCGGGTTAATGATTTCACCCTGCCTTACGCCAATTCTGGGCGCAATTTTGACGTATTTATCGACTACGAAAAATATATTCTACGGAGGATTTTTGTTGCTTAGTTTTTCTTATGGTATGGGTTTGATCTTTATTTTGATCGGGACTTTTGGCTCCGGCATAAGCGGGTTGCCTAAGAGCGGGAAGTGGATGCTTGCCATCAAGAAAATTTGCGCTTCGATTATTGTTTTGATAGGGGCATATTTTATTTATACAGCGATAAGGAGATTCTAATGCGTATTCCAGGAAAAAGTTTGGTATTTTTTTTAGCGTTAGCCTTGGTTTTTGTTTTAAGTCTTGCTAATACAGCTTTTTGCGGGGACATTATATTAAATGATTTAGAGTCCAAGCCGGTTAATCTTTCCAGCCTTGCAGGAAAACCGTCTGTACTATTTTTCTGGTCTACCTGGTGCCCTT
>JAQUSM010000010.1 GCA_028715095.1 Candidatus Omnitrophota bacterium | reverse complement strand
AGGAGATCAAGATTAAAGAGATTGAAGAAATCGTTGAGGACAGCCAGCCGCCTATTGAGGAAGCCGGGGCGGCAAAAAGGGCGCATATCAAGCCGACAACGGAAACAAAGCTAAAATCGAAAAAGAAGGGGTCGTTTTAAAATGAAAAATTCACTGGATGCTATTAAAGAATTAAGGGACATGACCTGCTCAAGCATCGCGCACTGCAGGAAGGCCTTGGAAGATGCAAAAGGAGACATAAAACAGGCAGTGATATTGTTACGAAAACAGGGATTAGAAATTGCCGCTAAAAAACAGAGCCGTTCCGCAAAGGAAGGCAGGATTGATTGTTATATACACCATGGCAATAAAATCGGTGTTTTGTTAGAGGTGAACTGTGAATCCGATTTCGCAGCTAAGAATGAAGAATTTACCAGGTTTACCAGGGATCTGGCTATGCATATTGCCGCCTCCAGCCCGGTATATATAAAGAAGGAAGATGTTCCGGAAGATATCCTTAAGCATGAAAATGAAAAAAGCAAGGAAGATTACTATAAGAATAATTGTTTATTGGAACAGGTTTTTGTCAAAGACCCGAGTTTAACGATCAAGGATTATTTGGGCAGCATTGTGGGAAAGATCGGCGAAAATATTGTTATCCGCAGGTTCATCCGCTATAAGATCGGCGAATAAATGCTCAAACCGGTTTACAAGAGAATTGTCCTTAAGCTTAGTGGCGAGGCGCTTCAGGGTAAGAATACACATGGTATAGACCCGGAGGTGCTTAAAACCATATCGCGCCAGATTAAAGAAATCAGGGATTTGAGCGTAGATGTGGCGGTTGTTTTAGGCGCGGGCAATATCCTGCGCGGCCAGGAGAATACCGCTTCGCGCGGCCTGGACCTGGACCGCAGCGTTGCCGATTACATGGGGATGCTGGCAACTGTAATTAACGGGCTTTCCCTGCAGGACGCGCTGGAAAAATCAGGAGTGCCTACCAGGGTAATGACAGCTATTGAGATGCAAAGGATAGCTGAGCCTTATATTAAAAGAAGGGCTATACGGCATTTGGAAAAGGGAAGGGTGGTTATTTTTGTCGCCGGCACCGGAAACCCATATTTTACTACCGATACAGCCGCCGCTCTGCGCGCAATGGAGATTAACGCGGATGCTATCTTAAAAGCCACCAAAGTTGACGGGGTTTATGCCGCTGACCCGATGAAGGTAAAAGGCGCTAAAAGATTCAGCCAGTTAAAATATATAGACGTACTTAAGAAGGGCTTAAAGGTAATGGACGCCACGGCAATCAGTCTATGTATGGATAATAATTTACCCATCGTTGTCTTTGATCTTAATCGTCAGGGGAATATCAAGCGTGTAATTTTGGGTGAGAAGATTGGCACGGTTGTAAGATAAGCGAAAGGCGGAAGAATATGACTGTTAAAGAAATATTGCATAATACAGAAGAGAAGATGAAAAAGGCTTTTGAGTCGATGAACCGGGAGTTCCATGAAGTAAGGACCGGAAGAGCTTCTCCCAGCCTGGTTGAAGGCCTGCATATTGATTATTATGGGACTCCGACCATGCTCAAGCAGCTGGCAGCCATATCTGCCCCTGATGCGCATTTGATTGTTATCCAGCCCTGGGATCCTACGGTGATCGTTGAAATCGAAAAGGCGATTATAAAGTCCAATCTGGGGATTAATCCTTCTAACGACGGGAAAATAATCAGGCTTGCCGTTCCGCAACTGTCTAAGGAGAGACGGCAGGAGCTGGCTAAACTGATACATAAGATGTCCGAAGATGGCCGGGTGTCTATGCGTACGATTAGAAGGGATGCTAAAGAAACCGTTGAGAAGCTGGAAAAAGATAAAGTTGTTTCTGAAGATGAAAAATTCCGCGGTATTGATGAATTACAAAAAATAGTTGATAAGTATATTGCCAAGATTGACGAGCTCTTAAAGAATAAAGAGAAGGAAGTACTAGAGTTTTAGATCCCCGCAGTTAACCGCTTCGCAAATTCTCTAGAATTTGCTCGCAACTGCAGGGATTAATTCGCAGACGGCCTTACGGCCTATAATTTATGTCGTTCTTTGAACTCCATAAATTATCTGCTCATTAAATTTTAAGGGCCTCTAGCTCTCCTCCGTTGGAGGATTCGCTAGAAGGTCGGTAAATGGAACCTAGATTTTTGGGCCTCTAGCTCATCAGGTAGAGCACCACACTTTTAATGTGGTTGTGCCGCGTTCGAGTCGCGGGAGGCTCAGTGATTTGATAACCTGCGGTATTGTTCCGCGCGCTGAAAACTTTCGCCGAGTGCTTCGGTTTACGATTCGCTTTCGGCCGACCATACACTGCGTCGGCCTTCGCTCATCGTAATTCCTCGCACTCATTTGCCGAAAGTTTTCTAATGCCCGCTCCGCAATACCGCGGGTTATCAAAAGTATTGTAGGTGGAAAGAGGAAAATTCCGGGCGGATGGCGGAATTGGCATACGCGATAGCCTTAGGAGCTATTGGGGTAACCCTTGGAGGTTCAAATCCTCTTCCGCCCAATTGATAACTTTGCGGCACCCGACGTTAATCGGCACCTGGCCTGAATGGAATCGGCCAGTGTTCGCCTGTGGCGAATATTGCGTTGGTACGCAATTGGTATTGCGGGAGTAGCTCAGCTGGCTAGAGCGCAACCTTGCCAAGGTTGATGTCGCGGGTTCGAATCCCGTCTCCCGCTTTTGTTTTTCCAGTGCTTCAAAGGCGTGGATTTTAATTTTGAATTTATTATTTGAAAGGAGAAGCAAATGCAGATAATGGATTTTCTTTCCAAGAAGGCAATTCTTACCGATATAAAATCTACCCGTAAAGAAGACGTGATTAAGGAAATGGTTGATCTGCTGATTGAAGCCGGCGATGTGGAGAAGCGCAATCGTAACAAGCTCATTGAAGCCCTTATGTCAAGAGAGGCTTTGGGTTCTACCGCCATCGGCCAGGGCATAGCTATTCCGCACGCAAAATGCGACTGCGTGGATAAATTAGTGGCAGCCTTTGGCCTTTCTAAAAAAGGCGTGGATTTTGATTCTTTGGACGGAGAGCTGGCTTACATCTTTTTTCTGCTTGTCGCCCCGCAGGATTCCGCCGGACCGCACCTTAAGGCTTTAGCCCGGATATCGCGCCTCTTAAAGGATAAATACTTCCGTGATACCCTGCGTACCTGCGTAGACGAAAAATCTGTAATTAAGATTATCACCCAGGAAGACGAGAAGAAAATTTAGTCCATTTTTTATTTAGTAAATTCCTTGTAAATTAAAAATGAAAGCAGCTTCCAGCGTTATCTTAAAATGGTTTTATCCGGGAATAGGCATTAAGCGGTGGGTGGGCTTAAGTGCTTTCGGCGTCGTGCTTTTAATTATAGGGACAGCTAACCTGCGGGCTGAACAATTTTGGCTGATCCAGCTTTTAGATGCCCTGGTTGTATTTTCGGGGATCATAATTTTAATTCTCGGCATAAAACGGATGATGCGTTCATTTATTGCGGTATTTGTCCCGTCATCCAGGGGTTCGGAGCTGGTTGACCTTTTGTATCAGAAGAAACATTTAAGCCGTGGGCCGCATATAGTTGCCGTAGGCGGGGGGACAGGTTTATCCGTTCTTTTAAGCGGGCTAAAAAGTTATTCTTCGAATATCTCAGCCATAGTTACGGTGGCTGACGATGGAGGCTCAAGCGGACGGCTCCGGCAACAGTTTGATGTCCTGCCTCCCGGGGATATACGTAACTGTTTGGTAGCTTTAGCTGATGCGCCGGCATTAATGCGGGATCTTTTCCAATTCCGTTTTGACAAAAATTCCGAATTTTCCGGGCATTCATTTGGTAATCTTTTCCTTACGGTAATGACCCGCTTAACCGGTGATTTTGAGAAGGCGATCAAGGAAACTAGCAAGGTTTTAGCTTTGCGGGGGCAGGTTATTCCTTCTACGCTGGGTGATGTAACCCTTGTGGCGCATTATAAAGATGGCTCGGTAGTCGCCGGAGAAGAACAGATCCCCAAGGCAAGAAAGAGGATCAGCAACGTAAGCCTTACTCCTGAACAGCCGTTGGCTACTCCGGATGCGATAAAGGCAATTAAAGAAGCCCAGATCATTGTTTTGGGTCCTGGTTCTTTATATACGAGTATTATTCCCAATCTTTTGATTAAGGAGATTACCCGGGAGATAGCGGAATCTGATGCGATCAAGGTTTATGTCTGCAACGTCATGACCCAACCGGGAGAAACAGACGGTTACAGCGTTTGCGACCATATTAAAGCTTTGATCAGCCATAGTTCTACGCGTATTCTGGATTATTGCGTTGTGAATAACGGTGAAGTTCCGGCTGAGGTTTTGAAACGTTATTCCGGGGAGAATTCCCTTCTTGTGGTCAATGACCGTAAAAATATCGAAAGCCTGGGTTACCGGGTGGTAGAAGAAGATTTCAGCATGATTCAGGACGGCGTTATCCGGCATGACGCGGAAAAATTAGCAAGAATTATTATGAGTTTTATTGAAGAGATCTAAATATGCCTTTAATCAAGAAAGAACTAACCGTAAGGAATGGACAGGGGTTACATGCCCGGCCTGCCGCTTTGTTCGTGCAGGTAGCTAATAAATTTGATTCGCGCATAACCGTCCGCCACGAAGGTGAAGAGGTTAACGGGAAATCCATCATGGGCATTCTTATGCTCGGGGCGGAGAAGGGGAGCCTGGTTATTGTTGAAGCCGACGGTTCTGACGCGGAGCAGGCTTTGATAGAATTGGAAAAGATAATTAGCAGCGAGGAAGCTTTATGATCCAGCTAAAAGGTATAGGTGCCGCAGGCGGAATAAGTATCGGCGTGGCTTACAAGCTTGGCAAGGAAGAGTTTGTTGTTTTCCCTGAAGCTATCGCCTGGGAAGACATCCCCATGCAGATTCAGCTTTTTGAAGAAGCCCTGATTAAGACCCGCCGTGAGATTATCGAACTGCAAAAAAGGATAAGTTCTGACATGGGCCAGGAAGAGGCGCAGATTTTTGATGCGCATCTTTTGGTATTGGAAGACCGCATGCTTATCGAAGAGGTCATTTCCAGGCTCAAGAAAGAACAATTAAATGTCGCTTACATTTTCTCGGAGGTCTTAAAGAAATATATCAGCGTATTCTTGAAGATTGAAGATGAATACCTTAAGGAGAGAATTGCCGATATTAATGATGTCGGCAAAAGGATATTAAGGAACCTTTTGGGCAAGGAAAAAAGAGGCCTGGAAGATCTTAAGGAGAAGGCGATTATTGTTTCGCATGACCTTTCCCCTTCGGATACCGCGGCAATGCATACCAAAAATGTCGCTGCTTTTGTCACCGACATGGGCGGTAAGACTTCGCATACCGCGATTATGGCTAAATCCCTGGAGATACCCGCAGTAGTAGGCCTGGAAGGGATCACCTCCAAAGTTAATATAGGGGACATTCTTATTGTTGACGGTAATACCGGCACGGTAATTATCAATCCCGACGATGAAACGCTTAGGAACTACCAGCAGGAACTGGTAAAATTAAAGAATATAGCCGAAAGGTTCTTGTCGGTTAAAGAGCTTCCCGCGGTTACTACCGACGGCCGGTCGATTTCAATTAATGCTAATATTGAATTCCCCGACGAGGTTTCATCTGTCAAACTGCATGGCAGCCAGGGTATCGGCCTTTACCGCACAGAGTTTTTTTATATGAACCGTAAGGATTCTCCCAGCGAAGAAGAGCATTATCAGGCTTATAAGTATGTTGCCGAGCAGATGAATCCGCATCCGGTAGTTATCCGTACGCTGGATTTAGGCGGGGATAAATTCCTTTCGCAGTTTCAGATCCCCCATGAAATGCAGCCGTTTTTGGGTTGGAGGGCGATCAGGTTTTGCCTGGCGCGCCCGGATATATTTAAATTACAGCTACGTGCCATCTTGAGGGCCTCGGTATATGGCAACCTGAAACTTATGTATCCTATGGTTTCCGGGATTGAAGAGCTGCGTCAGGCTAACGGCCTGCTCCAAGAAGCAAAAGATGAGCTAAGGCAAAAGGGCCTTGAGTTTGATGATAAGATACTGGTTGGCGTAATGATTGAGGTTCCTTCGGCGGCAATGACCGCTGATATTTTAGCCAAAGAAGCGGATTTCTTCAGTATCGGTACAAATGACTTGATTCAATATTGCCTGGCGGTTGACCGCGGCAATGAAAAAGTAGCTTATCTGTATGAGCCGGCGCACCCGGCAGTCTTGAGGATGGTAAAGCAGGTTATCGACGCAGCGCATGAGGCAAAGATTAAAGTGGCAATGTGCGGTGAGATGGCCGGCGAGCCGTCGCTGGCACTTATACTTTTAGGTTTGGGATTGGATGAGTTTAGCGTTCCGCCGCAGGTAATCCCGGAGTTAAAATTCATAATTCGCGCCATAGGGTTTAAAAATGTACAAGAGATTGCATATGAAGCAATGAAGCTTTCAACCGGAACCCAGGTAGAAGAGTTTGCCAGAAAGAAATTAGCGGAGATTTTAAGATAGGATGAAGGCGTTGATTTTAGCCGCCGGCTACGCGACCCGGCTTTATCCATTAACCAGGGATTATCCGAAACCTCTGCTTGAAATTAAGGGCAGGCCGATTATAAATTATATAGTTGATAAATTAGATTCTGTTAGTGCTATTGATGAGATTTATATTGTTACTAACAGCAAATTTATCCAGGTTTTTCGCAAGTGGGTTAAGACAGTTAAGTCTTCCAAAAAGATTATTCTGGTTAATGATCTGACTAAGACTAACCTTGACAGGTTGGGCTCTATCGGGGATATGAATTTTGTGATAGCCAGGAAAAAGATCCGTGATGATCTTTTGGTAATCGGCGGAGATAATCTGTTCAACGGTTCTTTGAATGTTTTTCTGAATTCAATCAAGAGAAATTACCGGGCTGTAAATATTGGGCTATATAGATTAAAACAGAAAAGAGACGCCAGCCGTTATGGGGTGGCCAAGTTAGATATTCATAAAAAAGTGATTAGTTTCGAAGAAAAACCCCTGCATCCGCAGAGTCGGCTGGTAGCGATGTGTCTCTACTTTATCCCTAAGGATGGGCTGGGTTTGATTAATGAATATATACATGGCAGGAGAAATAAAATTGATGCCACCGGAGGATATATTGCCTGGCTTAAAGATAGGGCGCCTGTTTACGGATATGTGTTTAACGGTTTCTGGTTTGATATCGGTGATTATAAGTATTTGAACGCGGCAAAAGAAAAATTTGCCTAACTATCAGTCAGCCCTGTAAGCGATTAGCGTTGATGTGGTTTGATATTGTTTCGCAACATAATGGAGATTATATAGTTATATAAAACGTCTATTATTACTATTATTAAAAGGAGGGGGTATGTCAGCGCGGAAACATTATTTTTCTTCTGAATCAGTAACTGAAGGGCATCCGGATAAATTATGCGATCAGATCTCTGACGGGGTCTTAGACGCCTGTTTAAAAAATGATATTTACGCGCGTGTGGCCTGTGAAACTTATGTGACGATGGGGCTTTTGATTGTGGGAGGCGAAATAACCACCCGCGGGTTTATACATGTGCATGAAATCTGCAGGAATATTATCGAAGAGATAGGTTATAATGATCCCAAATACGGGTTTGATTTCCATACCTGCGCCATACTTAATGCTATCCATTCCCAGTCTCCGGATATATCGCAAGGGGTGGACGCCGGCGGAGCAGGAGACCAGGGGATTATGTTTGGTTATGCCTGCAATGAGACCAAAGAGCTGATGCCGCTGGCCCTGATGTTGGCGCAAAAACTTTCTATGCGCCTGACAGAAGTGCGTAAAAACAAGATTTTAAAATACCTCGGGCCTGATGGCAAGACCCAGGTGACCGTAGAATACGATAATGATAAACCGGTGAGGGTAGACTCAGTGGTATTGGCTTCTCAGCATACCGAAGATATCCTGGATAAAAGCGGAAAACGCATTACTGAAAAAGCGCGCAATGAAATTATCCGGGAAGTGGCCGGTCCGATTCTTAAGGGTTGGGTGGATAAGGATACCAAATATTTTGTTAATCAGACGGGTAAATTTGTAGTTGGCGGACCGCAGTCTGATACCGGCATGACCGGCAGGAAGATAATCGTGGATACTTACGGCGGCGCGGTTGCCCATGGCGGCGGTGCATTCTCCGGAAAGGATCCTACTAAAGTTGACCGCTCCGCAGCGTATATGTGCCGTTATATTGCCAAGAATATTGTGGCAGCGGGACTGGCGGAGAAATGCCTTATTCAGCTGGCTTATGTTATTGGGCACGCCGATCCTTTGTCGGTTATGGTAAAAACAGAAGGGACTTCGGTTATTCCGGAAGAGTCTTTGGTAAAATTGGTGCGGCAGAATTTTCAGCTTACTCCTAAAGGCATTATTGAGTCATTGGATTTACGCCGGCCCATATATAGAAAAACTGCCAGCTACGGGCATTTTGGCAGGCCGGAGCCGACTTTTACCTGGGAGAAGACGGATAAAGCGGCAGCATTAAAAAAACAAGCCAGGTGCTTATAAAAAAGATATAGCAATTCAAAGAGAGGGCATAGTCATGAAGTATGATATTAAAGATATAAATTTAGCTAAAAAAGGCGCTTTAAGAATCGAATGGGCAAGCAACAATATGCCTGTGCTTAGTTTGATTAAGCAGAGGTTTTCCAAAGAAAAGCCTTTGGCGGGTTTAAAGATTGCCTGTTGTCTGCATGTTACTACGGAAACTGCCGTGTTAACGGATGTTTTAAAATCAGGCGGAGCAGATGTGTATGTTTGCGCATCCAATCCGCTTTCTACCCAGGATGATGTAGCTGCTGCTCTGGTAAAAGACCTGAAGGTTGCCGTTTTTGCGATCAAGGGCGAGGATACCAAGACTTATTATAGCCATATAAAATCCGCTTTATCGGTTAAGCCGGACATTACCATGGATGACGGAGCTGACCTGGTAAGTACTATTCATCAGCGTCCTGCTGAGGAGCATGCTAATATTATCGGCGGCACAGAGGAGACCACTACCGGAGTGATCCGCCTGCGCGCATTGGCTAAAGAAGATAAACTGCGTTATCCGATAATCGCGGTTAATGATGCTTTAACCAAGCATCTATTTGATAATCGTTATGGTACGGGGCAATCAACCCTTGACGGGGTTATCCGTTCAACGAATAAATTAATTGCCGGAGCCAACTTTGTAGTTTGCGGCTATGGCTGGTGCGGAAAAGGTACAGCCATGCGCGCCAAGGGTATGGGCGCTAATGTAATCGTGATTGAAGTTGACCCTTTGCGGGCGCTTGAAGCGACTATGGATGGTTTTAGGGTCATGCCGATTAAAGAAGCGGCCAAGATAGGCGATATTTTTGTAACGGTAACAGGCGATATTAATGTAATCCGTAAAGAGCATTTTAGTTTAATGAAAGACGGCGCCATTGTGGCTAACTCCGGGCATTTTAATGTCGAGATCGATATCCCCGGTTTGGAGAAAATAGCTAAATCCAAAAGAGCGACCCGTGATTTTGTCGACGAATATACATTGAGCGATAACCGCAAGATTTATATTTTAGGGGAAGGCCGCCTGATTAATCTGGCGGCGGCTGAAGGCCACCCGGCAAGTGTCATGGATATGTCTTTTGCCAACCAGGCATTCTCCGCGGAGTATATGGCTAAGAATTACCGCAGATTGAAGAAGCAGGTTTATACGGTCCCGGAAGACATCGATAAGAATATCGCCGGGCTTAAACTTAAATCTATGGGGATTAAAATAGATGTGCTTACCCCGGAGCAGAAGAAATATTTAGCTAGCTGGGAAATGGGTACTTGAAATCAGTGCGCAGCCTGCCTGCCGGCAGGAATTCAGGGGGGAGATTGGTATGGCAATTAATAAAATTGCAGTTTTAACCACCGGAGGGGATGCCCCGGGGATGAATCCGGCAATCCGCTCTGTTGTGCGCTACGGAATCAATCAGAAATTAGAGGTAACGGGGGTTTTCCGCGGTTGGTGGGGCCTGATCAACGAGGAGTTGAAAGCTCTGGACCAGCGTTCTGTTTCGGGAATTATTAATCAAGGCGGGACCATTTTAAAGACTGCGCGTTGCGCGGAATTTAAGACAGAAGAAGGCCAAAGCCGGGCGTATGAGACCATCAAGAAATATAACATAGACGGTTTGGTTGTTATCGGGGGCAATGGTTCTTTTGCCGCGGCACACAGTTTCTACGGGAAATATAAGGTACCTTGCGTGGGAATTTCGGCTTCTATTGATAATGATGTCAACGGCATTGACTATACTATTGGTACTGATACCGCGATAAATACGGCGCTGGATGCCATTGATAAGATACGTGATACCGCAACCAGTATGGAACGTATTTTTGTGGTTGAAGTAATGGGCAGAGAATCCGGGTTTATTGCCTTGACTGTCGCCCTTGCCGGAGGCTGTGAGGATGTGCTTATCCCGGAAAAAGAGATAAATATTGAATCTATCTGTCATGAAATAGTGCATGGCAACCTGATCGGGAAAATGAGCTGGATTATCGTGGTTGCCGAGGGGGCGGGTAAAGCTGAGGATATTGCCGGAAAGATAACCGATATGACGGGTTTAGAAACCCGGGCAGTGGTTTTAGGCCATGTCCAGAGGGGGGGGCGTCCGACTGCTGTCAGCCGGGACATAGCTTTGAATCTGGGTAAAGTTGCGGTTGACTGTTTAATCTCCGGTAAGACCGATATTGCCTTAGGGCTGACCGGAGGCAGGATCGTAGAGGTTGATTTCGAAACGGCCATAAAGAAAAAAGAATTAAAAATTACTAATTTTTGCAACCTGATTAAAGCCCTGACTTAGGGACGGTTAAATGAAAGGAGAAATTAGCTGTTATGGGAAGGAAATCTTTAAGTATTGACAAGCTGGTGACGGATTTGGTCTTGACGGATGATGTCTCGGAGAAAAAGAAATTAGCCAAAAAGATTTGGGATATTGCCTATAAAAAGAATATTTATCCGTCCAGCATCCATGATTACTATATGGCCCGCGGCAGGGAAGAGTTCAGCGGCTCTACAGTGCCTGCGATAAACCTGCGTAGTTTAACTTATGATTTGTCCAGGGCTATTTTCCGGGTGGGCAAGAAGAATAATGCCAAGGCGTTTATATTTGAGATTGCTAAATCCGAGATGGGCTATACCGCCCAGCCTCCGGTTGAATATTCCGCGGTAATCTTAGCTGCGGCAATCAAAGAAGATTATAGCGGACCGGTATTTATACAGGGAGATCATTTCCAGGCGAATTTAAAAAAATACCAGGATAATCCGGATAAAGAGATTGAAGCGCTGCAGGCTTTAATTACCGAGGCAGTGGGGGCTGGTTTTTACAATATAGATATCGATTCTTCAACTTTAGTAGATTTGAGCAAACCCAAGGTAAAAGACCAGCAATTCTCAAATTATGAAGTATGCGCTAAGCTTACCCAATTTATCCGCCGCATTGAGCCAAAGGGCATAACTGTTTCTGTCGGCGGGGAGATCGGCGAGGTAGGGCATCAGAATTCAACTCCGGAGGACCTGCGCGCGTTTATGGAAGGCTTTAAACAGCGCTTGCGTAAAGGGCTTACCGGCATCAGCAAAATTTCTATCCAGACCGGGACAAGCCACGGCGGGGTGGTTTTGCCCGACGGTTCTATAGCCCAGGTAAAACTGGATTTTGAGACACTGAAGAATCTTTCGGCACTGGCGCGCAAAGAGTTTGGTTTGGGCGGCGCTGTGCAGCATGGCGCATCAACCTTGCCCGAGGAGGCGTTCCATAAATTCCCGGAATGTGAGACTTGTGAAGTGCATCTGGCTACGCAGTTTCAGAATATGATTTATGATTCCAGGTATTTCCCCGCGGATTTAAAGAAAAAAATTTACGAATGGCTTAAGGTCAATGCCGCTAATGAAGCTAAGGCAGGAGAGACCGAAGAGCAGTTTTTCTATAAAACCAGAAAAAAAGCATTGGGCGCTTTTAAAAAAGAAATTATGTCTCTGCCTCAGGATGTTCGAGATTCGATTGCCCGGGAGATTGAAAACAAATTTGACTTTCTCTTTAAGCAATTAAATGCCGTAAATAACGCAAGTCAAGTTGATAAATATGTCGCTTTAAAAAGGGTGATTGTGCGTAAGCGCCAGGATGCAGCAGGTGTAGTGCATGACGGAGAAGGCGCCGACTAGTTACAAAGGAGATCTTATGCGTTCAGATCAAATAAAGAAAGGTTTGGAAAGAGTGCCGCACCGCGCGCTTTTACACGCAACCGGCCTGTCGCGCAATGATTTAAAACGCCCATTTATCGGCGTAGCCACTTCTTTTACGGATCTTATCCCCGGCCATGTCGGTATGCGTGACCTGGAAAGGTTTATTGAACGCGGGGTTTGTTACGGCGGCGGCGTGCCATTTTTATTCGGGGTACCCGGTATCTGCGACGGCATAGCCATGGGGCATTTGGGGATGTGTTATCCGCTGGCTTTGAGAGAACTTGTGGCTGATATTATTGAGACGGTATGTAATGCCCACCAGTTAGACGGTATAGTCTGCCTTACCAACTGCGATAAAATTACACCGGGCATGCTTATGGGGGTAGCGCGGTTAAATATACCGGCGATAATTATTACCGCCGGGCCGATGATCTCCGGGCATTATAATAAACGAAAATTAGCCTTTGTGCATGATACTTATGAAGGAATGGGCAGGGCGAAAAAAGGGGACATTTCACAGGAAGAGTTAACTTGTTTAGAGATGGAGGCTTGTCCCGGGCAGGGATCATGCCAGGGGTTATACACGGCAAACACTATGGCCTGCCTTACGGAGACGATGGGTATGTCTATCCCCGGCTGCGGCACTGCTTTAGCCGGTTCCGCCAAGAAACGCCGTATTGCCCAGGCAACCGGTGAACGAATTGTAGAATTAGTTAAAAAAGATATTAAACCGCGCGACATCATTACTCAAAAGTCGCTGGAGAACGCTATTGTTGTGGATATGGCTTTAGGCGGATCAAGCAACACAGTTTTGCATCTTATGGCGATTGCCCACGAAGCGGGGATAAAGTTAGGCCTTAAAACTTTTGATAAAATCAGTAAAAGCGTGCCGCACATTACTAATCTTGAGCCTGCGGGTGAACACTTTATGGAGGACGTAGAGTATGCCGGCGGGATCCCCGCGGTATTAAAGAGGTTAAAATCCAAATTAAATAATGTTTTGAATGTAAGCGGGGAGAAGACATTTGAAATTGCCGATAAAGCGAAGATTTTTGATGAAGAGGTAATCCGGCCGTTCGAGTATGCATATCATAAACAGGGCGGCATAGCTGTGCTTTACGGTAACCTGGCGCCTGACGGGGCAGTAGTGAAGCAGTCCGGGGTAAGCGGTAAAATGATGAAATTTACCGGCAAGGCAAAAGTATTTAATCGCGAAGAAGAGGCAATGCAGGCGATAATGGGAAATAAAATTAAAGAAGGCGATTGTATTGTTATCCGTTATGAGGGTCCGGCCGGAGGGCCTGGAATGCGCGAAATGCTTGCTCCGACCGCAGCGATCGTCGGCTTAGGGTTGGCGGATTCGGTTGCCCTGATCACCGACGGGCGTTTTTCCGGAGGGACCAAGGGCCCCTGTATCGGCCATATTTCACCTGAGGCTTCCGCAGGCGGGCCGATTGCAATTATTAAGGATGGTGATACAATAACCATTGATATACCGAATCGTAAGATTGAGTTAAATTTGAGCAAAGCGGAAATAGAAAAGAGGTTTAAGGGTTGGAAACCGGTTGCGCCTAAGATTAAAACCGGATACCTGTCCCGTTATTCCAGATTAGTCAGTTCCGCGGATAAGGGAGCGATTTTACTTTAGCAAATGCGGAATTTCCTGAGAATTATTGTTATCGTAATTGGAATATTGTGGTTCTTGATTGGGGCAACGGGCATAGGAATATCTCATTCTGAAGGCCAGTTGAATCCCTTAAGCCATGCGCTTTCGATACTTTTTCTGCTCGTTACCACATCTTTGTTTTTTTGGTCAGCCATACGCTTAAAAAAGAAGGAACCAGAGGTTAAACCCAGCCTGAAAAAGGAAATGTTTTCGATAGGTAAGTATTGGCTGGTATTTTTTATATCTGCCTTTATTTTTAGCAGCATTATGATGGCATTCTTCTATAGTAAGCTAAAATAAAATGACCGGAGCGCAAATATTATTGGAGTCTTTGAAGCGGGCAGGGGCGGAGGTGATCTTCGGTTACCCCGGGGGCCAGGTCCTGCCTATATTTGACCAGCTTTACGACTTTGATATAAAATTTATTTTGACCCGCCATGAGCAGGGGGCGGCGCACGCTGCTGACGGATTCTCCCGTGCCACCGGCAAGGTGGGGGTATGCCTGGCAACCAGCGGACCGGGCGCAACCAACCTGGTAACCGGCATTGCCAACGCTTACATGGATTCAATTCCCATGGTTGCGATAACCGGACAGGTGGGCACGCATTTAATCGGCAATGACGCTTTCCAGGAGGCTGATGTCACCGGTATCACCCGGCCCATAACCAAACATAATTTCCTGGTGAAAGATGTAAAAGACTTGGCCTCAACTATTGCCGAAGCTTTTTATATAGCCTCCAGCGGCCGGCCCGGACCTGTGTTAGTCGATATTCCCGTGGATGTGCAGCGCGCTGAAACTGAATTTATCTGGCCCGAAAAAATAAAGATACGCAGCTATCAGCCTACTTATTCAGGCCATCCAGGACAAATCAAGAAAGCCGCTAAATTAATTTCTGCCGCCAAAAGACCTATTATTTACGCCGGAGGCGGGATAATCAGTTCGGGGGCCCATATTTTGTTAAGGGAGCTGGCGGAGAAGATACAGGCTCCGGTAACCACTACTTTTATGGGGCTGGGTAGTTTTCCCGGTACGCATAAACTGTCCCTTGGTATGCTTGGTATGCATGGCACTGCTTACGCCAATCACGCTATCATGGAGTCGGATTTAATTATTGCTATAGGCGCCCGTTTTGATGACCGCGTAACCGGCAGGCTGGATACATTCGCTCCATACGCCAAGGTGGTCCATATTGATATTGATCCTTCATCTATCAGTAAAAATGTCAAGGTGGATGTCCCAATAGTAGGGGATGCTAAAAATATTATTGGCCCGTTGATTAAGCAGATCAAAAAGGTTCCGGATACTCAAGGCTGGCTTAAGACTGTTGATGCCTGGAAGAAGAAACATCCT
>JAQUSM010000116.1 GCA_028715095.1 Candidatus Omnitrophota bacterium | reverse complement strand
AGACCGCTGTATTGCCGAAGGTCTATAGTTTTATGAGCCACTACGGCGAGGAGCCGCCTGTATCAGGGTCTAAGGGCAGCGGCACAATATTCTTTAGCCATTGCAATATGGGCTGCGTATACTGCCAGAACTATGAGTTCAGCCAATCAGGAAAAGGCAGGGAGTATGAATTTGCGGAGCTGGCGCAGATAATGTTGACTCTGCAGGAATCAGGTTGCCATAATATTAACCTTGTTACGCCAACTCATGTTTTACCCCAGATACTTAAAGCTTTGGAGATAGCTATAGCAGGAGGATTAAAAATCCCATTGGTTTATAATACCAGCGGTTATGAATCCCTTCAAACTTTAAAATTGCTTGATGGGATAGTGGATATATATCTTGCGGATATGCGTTACGCGGATAGAGAGATTTCACATAAGTTTTCATCGGCTCCTGACTATCCGCGATACAACCAGGAGGCGATAAAAGAGATGCACCGTCAGGTTGGCCTGGCAGAGTTTAATGAAGAGGGGATAATCAAAAAAGGATTGATTATAAGGCATCTTGTATTACCAAACCATGCTTCTGGAACGGACAAAATTATGCGGTTTATTGCCCGGGATATTTCCGGGGACACGTATATTAGTTTAATGAGCCAATATCTGCCTTATTATAAGGCTTCTGCTTATCCGCAGATCAGCCGGCGCCTGAATCATGATGAATATGAAGAGGCCAAGAAAATACTCGAGCGGTATAATCTGCTTAACGGCTGGATCCAGGAATCATACGGCTCAGAGCGTTTTGCCGGAGTAAATATTAAACCTGTTTAAATATGGCTAAAGAATCAATTTTCAGGAAGATTATTAATTTCATCTTTGCCAAGTTGTTTAAGATTAATGACTCTGCGCAGAAGATTGCTTTAGGGGTTGGTTTAGGCGTATTTTCAGGGCTTTTCCCGGGAACCGGCCCGGCCGCGGCATTATTTTTGGCTTTTGTTTTCCGGGCTAACCGGGCTGCCGCGTTGTTGGGGAGCATATTGACCAATACCTGGCTTAGCGTCGTAACCTTTATTTTAGCGGTAAAAATCGGCTCTATTGTACTTAGCAGGCATTGGCAGGAAGTATATCAGAAGGCCCAAGGCCTAATCCGTGGTTTTTGCTGGGGGAGTTTTCTTAAGCTTTCTTTGCTGGATGTGGTTTTGCCGGTTGTTACCGGATATTTGATTATTGGTTTATTCTTAGGAGCGGTTAGTTACCTGGTATCTTTTCTGATAATTAAAAAAAGCATTTATAAAAATTAAGGCCGGTATTTTTAATTACCGGCCTTAATTCTGCAGGAAACTTAATAAGTACTAATCTCCGTAAACAGTGGTGGTGTATTCTCCGTAAATGCCCAAGATATTTTTGGCATCGTAATCCACATATTTAATCGTTTTTATATTGCCATTTGCCGCAGCCGCTTTAATACTGCAATCACCGGTAGCAACTAAGCCCAAAACCGAGGTGGCCTTGGAGACGCCGGTTTTGCTGTAAGTTAAACCGCCATCGCCAGCTGCTACAGGGGCTTTGACTTCGGTGTAGACCATACCCATAGGATACGGAGTGGCACAACCGCTAAGGGCAACCATGATAAATAAAACTAAAATCAAGAAACTGATTTTCTTCATTTTAGCCTCCTTTCTGAGATTATTTTAGCAAGATAATTAGATAATGCAAGATTTTTTAAGCTTGCTAAAAATAAAATTAAGAGTTAAAATAAGTAAAAATTTAAGATTAAGGGGAGGTTTTCATGAAAAAGTTAGTCTTGCTGCGTCATGGGGAAAGTACCTGGAATAGAGAGAACCGTTTTACCGGATGGACTGATGTGGATTTATCCGGACAGGGGATACAAGAGGCAAAGAAAGCCGGAGAGGTGCTTAAAAAGGAGGGTTTTGTTTTTGATATAGCTTTTACTTCGGTATTAAAGAGGGCCATCCGTACCCTTTGGCTGACACTTGATGAAATGGATTTAATGTGGATACCGGTTTATAATTCCTGGCGGCTTAATGAAAGGCATTATGGAGCTTTACAGGGGCTAAATAAATCCGAGACTGCGGCTAAATATGGCGAGGAGCAGGTTTTGATCTGGAGAAGAAGTTATGATACGCCGCCTATGCCTTTGGATAAAAATGATCCGCGGTATCCCGGTAATGATCCGCGATACAAAGAGCTCAAATCTCAAGAGATTCCTCTTACGGAATGTTTAAAAGACACAGTGGAGCGCTTCCTGCCTTATTGGCATAAAACTATTGCTCCGGCTGTGAAAAGCGGAAAGCGCGTAATCATCGCCGCTCACGGCAATTCTCTGCGCGCTTTGGTTAAATACCTGGATAATGTTTCCGAAGATAAAATAGTTAATTTAAATATTCCTACAGCCATGCCTTTGGTCTATGAACTGGAAGATAACTTAAAACCGATTAAAAGTTATTACCTGGGAGACCCTGAAGCAGTAAAGAAGGCTATGGAGGCTGTGGCAAATCAGGGCAAGGCAAAATAGGGGGTATGTAATGAGTAAATCAATCAAGGGCACAAAAACAGAGCAGAATTTACTTAAATCTTTTGCGGGTGAGTCTCAGGCGCGTAATCGTTATACGTATTTTGCTTCAGTTGCCAAGAAGGAAGGCCTGGTGCAGGTATCCAATATCTTTACGGAAACCGCGGAAAACGAGAAAGAGCACGCCAAGGTATTTTTTAAACATCTTGAAGGCGGGGATGTGGAGATTACCGCGGTTTATCCTGCCGGCATCATAAAGGATACAAAAACTAATTTAGAAGCAGCAGCAGCAGGCGAAAACATGGAGTGGACTATGCTATATGCCGACTTTGCCAAGATCGCAAAAGATGAAGGCTTTCCGGAGATAGCCCGCTCATTTGAACAAGTAGCCAAGGTTGAGAGGTTTCACGAATTCCGTTATCGCAAATTAATTAATAATCTTGTCAACAGCGAGGTATTTAAGAAGAGATCAAGTATAAAATGGCACTGTACTAATTGTGGTTATGTTTTTGAAGGAGTTGAAGCTCCTAAAGAGTGCCCTGCCTGTAAACATCCGCAGGCTTTTTTTGAAGTTCTCGCAGAGAATTATTAATTAAGGGATATTGATGAAGCTAAGAAAGGAGCATAGATGAGGAAAATGTTTTTGATATTTAGCGGCATGGCTATTTGTTTATTTTTAACCGGCGCTTATGCGGCATTCGCTCAAGAGGAAGCCAGACAGGAAATAGGCTATGATAAGCAGCAGATTAAGGCGCAAAAACAAGAGATATCACAAAATGCCCAGGCAGCTAAACAGGAAGAAGTTAAATTGAAAGAGCAAATAAAAGCTGCCATGGATTCAGGCGATACAGAGACAGCTCAACAGCTTAGAGAGCAGCTCAGGGCTATCCATCAGGAAAATTTAGAAGAAAAAACGCAAGACAAGCAGGAGATGAAAGCAGCTAAAAAAGAGTTAAAAAGCGATATTGAAGAAGCACAGCAAGCGGATGATTTCTTTCCTGACGCGCCGATAGCCAAGCCAAGCGCGGGCCCTGATTGGGAAAATAAAACTTTACCGATAGCCAAGCCAAGCGCGGGCCCTGATTTGGAAAACGCGCCCGTGTTTCAGGGCGGGCCAGGTATCGGTCCCAAGATAAGGCCGGCACTTGATAAAGATAATAATCCTCCCGGGCCAAAAGGCGGACCAGGCACTAATTGGGAAAACAAACCCGGGCCACAGGGCGGCCCAGGGGCTTCGCCTGATAGAAAACCTGGATTGGTCAATCCTCCCGGTCCTAAAGGCGGACCAGGCGCCGGACCAGGAAAACCTAAGTTAGGCTCCCGAGGGTAAATGAGTAAAATATTCAAAAAAGTTATTTTTATCTTCTGTGGTTTTGTGTTGTTATCATCAGGGATTAATGCGGAAGGAGGCTTAAATATGCGGTTATCCAGCCCCGAATTTGAGCATAAAACATTTATTCCTCAGAAATTTACTTGTCAAGGCAAGGGTATAAATCCCGGGTTAATTATTGAAGGTATTCCTGAGAATGCTAAAAGCCTGGCTTTGATTATGGATGATCCTGATGCTCCCAGCG
>JAQUSM010000115.1 GCA_028715095.1 Candidatus Omnitrophota bacterium | reverse complement strand
GAGCCAAAATCCTTTTTAGAGGCATTCCACTCATTCCCCAGGTATTGCCCCGGACGATGCACACTCAATAAAATATCTTCGGACATAACTTAAAATACACTCCTGGTTCGGTCAATGTTCACTAAAATACCCAACGCGATAAAAGTAACCAGCACGCTTGAACCGCCATAGCTCATTAATGGCAAGGGCAGGCCAACCACCGGAGCCAAACCCATATTCATGGCGATATTAATAGACACCTGCAATGCCAATAAAAGCGATATACCATAAGCAAGCAACTTGCCAAAAGAATCCTGCGTCCTTTGAGCTATAATAAAACCTTGGCGGATAATTAAATAATACATAATCAGAAGCAAACTGCTGCCCAGGAGCCCCCACTGCTCGGAGAAAGTTGCAAAAACAAAATCCGTATGCGACTCCGGTAAAAAGAATAGCTGGCTCTGGGTGCCAGAGAGCCAACCTTTGCCCAATAACCCTCCGGAACCTATTGCTATGCGTGATTGGATTACCGTATAGCCTGCGCCCAGGGGATCAATGTTTGGATTAAGAAAAACAAGCAGCCTCTGTTTCTGGTAATCACGCAAGAAATGCCAAAAGAAAGGCAAAGGCAGCATCAGAATGAACATCAATATTAGGATATATTTTAACCGTACATTAGTTAAATACAACAAGAAAACAAAAACCAAAAGCAGCATCAACCCGCTGCCTAAGTCCGGCTGCTCAATGATCAGGAACATCGGCACAGCTACAAAAATAAACGGCAGGATTATACCCTTAAAAATCCCGAATTTAGAGGATAAAAGCGATATATCATCCACTGATTTACGGCTGAAATATCTGGCTAGAAATATTATCACCGCCAGCTTTGCAAACTCCGAAGGCTGAAAATTAAACCAGGCAAATCTCAGCCAGCGCTGCGCGCCAAGCCTGATAATCCCTAAAGCAAATACCAGGAAAAGGAAAAATATAGCCACCCCATAAATAAAATAGTTAAAATCCCAAAGCCTGCGATAGCTAACTTGAGACATAATAAAAAAACAGGCCAATCCGATTATCAACCAAAGCATCTGCCGTTTATGGATATCCTGCCAGGCGGTGCCTTCTTTTTGATAAGTACTGCTATAAATAGATAAAACCCCTAAGCTGGAAATAATCAATGCCAAAATCAATATCCTAAGAAATGAATTTCTCATATAAGTCCCTGCTTATCCATCGCTTCTATAACCTGCTTGGCAACAACACTGGCAACATGCCCCGGCCCGCCGTTTTCCAACAAAACACAAATTACATATTTTGGGTTATCATACGGGAAAAACCCGACAAACCAAGCATGGGTTGCCCCGTGCGATACCTGGGCAGTACCGGTTTTTCCGGCCACCTTGACCCCAAGCCCGGATAAAACATTTCCCGTGCCTCTGGAGTCAGAAACCACTAAGCGCAGGCCGCGGCGGATAGTTTCAAAAGTACTCTTCTTAAAATCTAATCGGGTTAATCTTTTCTTTTTAGACGCAAGATCCAAATTCCCCACCGCTTTAATAATATACGGGTTAGGCAGATATCCTCCGTTAGCAAAAACAGACATCATGTTAGCCGCCTGTAAAGGGGTAACCAGGCAATCCCCCTGCCCAATACTTAAATTAGCGGTATCGCCATCAAACCATTGCTGGAATTTATTGATTTTTCTCCATAAAGGCGAGGGGATAAAACCTCCGGTCTCATAAAGAAGTTCAAAACCTAAAGCTTTACCTAACCCCAGCTTCAAAGCATAATCATGGATATTTTGAGCACCCAATAGTAAACCAGTTTTATAAAAGAATATGTCACATGAGTGCGCAATTGCCGAAACAATATCCTGCTGCCCATGCACATCCCAACAAGAGAATTTTCTCGCTCCTACCATTGTCGAGCCCCGGCAGAGAAAACTGGTAGAAAGATTTATCTTTTCTAATTCCAGCCCTGCGCTGGCTGTAACTAATTTGAAAACGGAGGCAAGCGGATAACTTGATGAAATTGCCCGGTTGATTAACGGAGAATCAGGATTATTAAATAACCCGGCAATAAGCCTGGTGCGCTTATTTACAAAAACCGCAGGGTTAAAATTAGGATAACTGGCTAACGCCAGGATCTGACCGCTCTGAGGATCCATCAAGACTATGCTTCCCTTGCGGCCGGAGAGATTTTCTTCTGAGATCTTCTGGATACCAAGATCCAGGGTCAGCTGGACATCCTTACCGTTACTCGGGGGTTCAAAACCCAAAACTCGCATAAATTTACCCCGGTGGTTTACCTCAACCGATAATCCCCCCTCTTCCTGGCGTAAATAATAATCATATTTTTCTTCAACCCCGCCAAAACCGACAATGTCTTTAGTTTTATACCCGTAATCCTCCAGCTTGGTCAAGCGCCAGCGGTCAATCTCATTTACATAACCAACAACATGAGAAGCTAACGGACCGTAAGGGTAATGCCGTAAAGGCCTGGGCTGAATAATAATACTGGGCTCCTCCTGCTTATACTCCCCTAATAAAATCGCCTTTTCAAGATCAATGTTGCTGGCGACAGTAACCGGGATACTTGAAGAAAAATAATTCCTTCTGAAAACAGCCTTTAACTCTTTAACCCCAATACCTAATATACGGCTGACCCCGCTAAAGATACGGTCGAGCTGGTCTAACTCCTGGGGCAATATCAAAACATCATAAGAAATCTTATTATCCACTATAATTTCGCCGTTACGGTCCAGGATATTACCCCTGGCACCTGATTGCGCTATCAAGCGGATACAATTGCTATCACTGAGCCTGCGAAACTTGGCTCCCTGCAATAAATCAAGATTCAACAACCCGGCAAACAGAGCGACGAACATTAAAATAACCAGGAAACTTAATATATGCTTTCTCATCATAGGGAATATTACCCGGATATCTTTTTGGTAAGTTTAAAGACCAAAGGAGATAACGCCATTGTATAAACAGAAGGAATAATCAGATTACGTAAGAAAATACCAGCCGGGATAAAACTACCGGAACTCAAGCTCTGTATGCCGATGACGGCATTATTCAATAAGGCCACAATTAAGATTACAACTAAACGGACATAATCATTTTCAGTAGAAATCTGGGATGACAGGCGAAAGGTCAAATAACTCCACACGGCAAAAGAAGCCGTATTTATTGCCAGGGCTGAAGGCAGGAATGCGTCTTTAAGCAACCCGGCTAAAACTCCAGATATTAAGGCGATCTTAAAATTAAAATAAAAGACCAGGGAGACGGCAAAGATCAAAAGAAGGTCGGGGTTAGCATTAAAGAATTTTAAAGGCACCGGCCAGCTTAGCTGCAAAGTAGCCAGGGCTATTAAAGTCAATAAAATCAACGGCCAATTTTTCATGGGATAATAACAAATACCTCTTCGATGCTGGAAAGCTCAACCGCGGGTTTAACTACGGCATAACAGCTAAGCCCGGAGAATTCTTTTCCTATATTTATCACTTTTCCCACAAGCAAACCTTTAGGGTAAACCTGGCTTAATTCAGAGGTAACAATTATATCTCCAGCCGAAATCTGCGCGTCAGGCGGAAGATAGCGCATAATTAAATTTGCACCCAGAGACCCGCTGACCAAACCTTCCTGGCGGCTGCGCTGCACAATACTGGAAATCCCCTGGCTGGGATCATTAATCAACAATATTTTACTGTTATTTCCGGAACTCTCTATTACTCTGCCAACCAACCCAAGATTGTTAACCGCTACCATACCCGGCTTTATGCCACTATATCTGCCCTTATCTATAATTACACTGGAAGACCAACTGTCCGGAGAACGGGCAATCACCCTGGCGGGAATAAGCCGCAAAGGAGATTTCTGTTTAAAACCAAGAAGATTCTTAAGACGGACATTTTCCTGATCCACTTCCCGTAAGTCAAATAACCTCCGGCGCAAATTTTCCGCCTCATTCTTAAGCCTGTCAAGCTCAACCATATTATGATGGTAGAAAATAATCCCAGTGCATTCACGTTTAAGCAAACTGATTAAACTAAGATGGGGATTAAATGCTTTCTGGGCTGAATTCTTAAAAAAAGGCGAGAAGATAGAAACCA
>JAQUSM010000114.1 GCA_028715095.1 Candidatus Omnitrophota bacterium | reverse complement strand
TCTACCACCCTGTCTATGGATGCCGCCGAACGCGGTTGCACCATATTCCTGCTAAGCGTTGCCTCTGCAACCATAGATTCTTTTATTGCGGTGCCTGCGGGAATATCCTGCTTAGCAACCACTACGGTAGTTAAATTCTTTTGGCTCTGGGTTACTAACCTTTTTGCTTCCTCGGTCTGCCGCTGGATATAATTATTGATCAAAACCACCGCAATCAATCCGCAAATTCCGCTGATAAGTAGCGGCAGGTATTTCTTGAAAACTTGTATTTGCATATTCTACCGCACCTTTTCTTCGTAAATTTCTATTTTTGTCTCACCGGATAGCTTATTGGCAAGTTCCACTATGGCTTTCTGCTGTTTTTCAAATAGCAGCCAGGATTTTATATTATCCCGCAATTCAGCCAGGGTCTTAGGCTCAGATTTCTTTATATTGTCGAGTTTTATTATATAAAAACCATCCGGCCCTTTAAATATACTGCTGACCCCGCCAACTTCCAGGGAAGGAGCAAAAGCTACTTCGTAAAATTTCTCCGATCTTATCCGCTTTTCCGGGGTTGCTTCGTAAGTCATAAAACCTACATCTCCGCCGCTGGATGCGGTCTTGGCTCTTGAATACTGCCTGGCTAAAGAAGAAAAGTCCGTGCCTTTTAATAACTCTATATAAACCTGCTTGGCTTCATCCTCGGTAGGAGTCATAATCTCCAGAATTTTCCTCTGTTCCGGCTCTTTAAGCATTTCTTTATTTTGCTCATAAAAATCTTCTATATCTTTGCTGCTTACATCGATTTTTTCGATTTCTTTACGCAGTAATTCCCCGATCAAAAGATTCATCTTGGCAGCCTCAAGCTCCTTTGCAATCTCGGGCTTTTTATCTAAGCCCCTATCCAGCGCCTCCTGATAGAGGATATATTTACGCACAAGTTCGTCTCTTAAATATTTAATCTTCTTATCGATGGTATCAATCTTATTCTTATCCAGTTTTTGCGCGGAGGCCAAAGAATTAAAATTATCAACCTCCTTATCCAAATCTGAACCCGTGATATAAAAATCCCCTACCTTTGCGACTACGGTCTCGCCTGCGGGAGGGCCTTGCTTGATTTGCTTAACGGGCTTCGTTGTGCCCATAAAAGGCATTTTGTCGCAACCAGAAAATAAGAGTGCGGTAAACAGTATCAATAATAGATTCCCTAGCTTACGCATTTATCCTCCTTATTTATTCTATTATTTTTTATTTCATTGACCTCATTAATTATCCTGGTCAAAAGATCGGCGATTTTAGCGATAAGGTACAAAAAGAAAAACAGGAAGGCATATATTGCCAAAACTATCAACCCCATCCAGCGGGGATTTCCCGGGGCTAAACCAAATAACAAAGAAGCCCCTCCGAGGATGCCCAAACATAAAAAAATCCAAGCAGCAATTTTCACTGCCGCACTGGATGTACGTAAAAACCCTAAATGTTCACGCATCAACGCTCCTTATTTTATTGTTTTACTTTTATCATAAACTAATTAAAAAAGCAAGAGAAATATTTTTTAATAGCCCCAACCGGCCCCGCAGCTACCGCTGCAGGACTCGGTTGATGACCTAATAGCCCCAACCATGTCCCCTACGGGGACCGGTTGAAGACCTTAATAGCCCCAACCGGATTTGAACCGGTGTTTACAGGCTGAGAACCTGACGTCCTGGACCAGGCTAGACGATGGGGCCAAAAAAAATACGTGGAATTATTTTACTATATAAGCGCCTTTAGTCAACAATTTTATTGACCGCCCTATATTTACATTATATACTGTCTGCCATGAATGTCAGTTTTGGTTTTAGCCAGACCAGAGATCATATCCGAGCCACCAATGAAGCAGTAGGGCAAGCGATAATGGGCTTAGGGAATATGCACGCGGATCTGGCAATTATTTTTACTACTATAGAATTTACGCACCCTCTTGTATTAAAAATTGCGAATAATTTATTAGGAGAAATCCCTATATTAGGCTGCAGCAGCCTGGGGATTATAACTAACAAAGGAATATTTAAACACGGGTTTGCCATACTGCTCATCGGTTTAAACCGGCAGATGTTTTTTAATGTAGCTTCGGTTAAAGACATAAACAAGAAAACCGCCCTCTTGGCAGGCAGGGAACTGGGAGAAAAACTGCTTTACGGCTACAGGAATGTGCGCAGGAATTTAAGCATTATCTTCTCAGACGGACTGATTAACGAAGGGACCAGTTTAATCAACGGGCTGCAGGAAAATTTAGGCAGGAGTTTTCCTCTTATCGGAGGATTCGCCTCGGATAACTTCACCTTCCAGAAAACTTTTCAATATTTCAATAAAGAGTTGTTGAGCGAATCCTGCTGCGGGGTGCTTTTCGGCGGAGGGATAAATTTTGGCTTGGGCATAAAACACGGTTGGAAACCTTTAGGAAAAATGCGCTGCGCTAATAAATCCCAGGGTAATATAATTAACGAAATCGACGGCCGGCCGGCCGTAAAACTTTATGAAGACTACCTGGCTAAAGATACATTGGAGCTGGCCGAAGAACTGCGGCGGATATCTATTTTTTACCCCTTGGGGATTTACCTGCCCGGCGAGAAAGAATATCTCCTGCGTAACATCATCTCCATAAAAGACGACGGTTCGCTGGTCACCCAGGGAGATATACCGCAGGACAGCAAAATCAGATTAATGATCGGCACCAAAGACTCCTGCCTTAATGCAACAGCCGACTCTTGCGAAGAGGCAGAGAAAAATCTTATAGGCCAAAAGGCAAAGTTTGTAATGGTTCTTGATTCCGCGTCAAGGTTTTCGCTTTTAGGCAGGCAGAGCGTAAAAGAGCTTGAGATAATCAAAGACACATTCGGCGAAGAAACCCCTTTAATAGGCATATATACTTATGGCGAACTGGCCCCTCTTCAGTCCATAAGCTATCTTGGGTACAGTCATTTCCATAACCAGAGCATAAGCATTCTGGCTGTAGGAGGTTAATAAAATGCTGAACTTGATGTTCCTGATCATCTGTTTGATTATTGCCGGCATGGGAATATCCCTGCTGCTTAAGATGCAGCGATTAAAAGAGCTGGAGAAACGCGCGGAAGCCTTAAACGCCTCACTTGAAGAGATGGACGAACAAGCAAAATTAATTATCCGCACGGATATAGAGTTGAACAAAACACAGGAGGAACTGGATAAAAAGATTACCGGGCTTTCCACACTGCAGAAATTATCCCGGGAGATAAGCACAACCCTGGAAGAAAACCAGATCTTCAAGAAAATAGGCAAGTCTTATCTGGAGGAACTGGGTTTTGAAAAATCGTCGGCTTTCCTCTGGGACAATTTAACAAGGGAATTTCATCTATACTTAAATATCGGCTATAACGAAACCGAATCATTAAAAATAAGAGATACGGTTAATGAAGATAAAGACTATTACCTGGATTTGATGCACGGCGGAAAAACCGCCTCCTCCGTGTTTATTCCCGAGGGTTTTCTATCTAAAGAAAAAATTTGCCGTCTATTCCAGGCCAATGAATTTATTATCTGCCCGATTACTCCCCAGGAAGGAAATCAGGGGTTTATCTTTGTAGGCACGCAAAATATAGAAACCCGCATAACCGAAGGTGAACGCGAAATAATCACAATCCTGGCTAACCAGATCGGCCAGACACTGGACAATGCCAGGTTATTTGAAAAAACCTGGAGGTCACAGCAGGAGCTGGAAATAAAAGTTGAGGAAAGAACCCATCAGTTATCCGAAGCCCTGGAGGAACTTAAGAGGATAAGCAAACGCAAAAGCGATTTTATTTCAAGCGTTTCCCATGAGCTAAGAACCCCTCTTACCTCTATTAAAGGATATGCGGCAATATTACTGGCCGGGAAATTAGGGGCCCTTCCGGATGAAATCAAAGAACGCCTGGCAAAAATCAACCGCCACAGCGATGAATTAGTGCACATGGTAAATGACCTCCTGGATATCTCGCGCATTGAATCCGGAAAAGTCAATATGAACATAGAAACCCTGGAACTTGCACCCATGGTTGAGAAAGTTGCGGACTTGCTCTCCGAACAGCTTAAAACAAAAAACATCACCTTCAATATGCAAATTCCCGCAGATTGCAAAAAGATAA
>JAQUSM010000113.1 GCA_028715095.1 Candidatus Omnitrophota bacterium | reverse complement strand
ACGCGCAAAAAATTCTCGGCGAAATGCTGGATTCGGGCGTGGACATGGACCCGACTCATATTATGGAGGCCATAACTTTAAATCTCTGAGACAAAACCACCTGGATAATATCACCCTTCTTTATATATTCCTTGCCCTTCCTGACCATCTTGATAAATTCCTGCCTGCTAAGGTTACTGCTGATAGGTAACTTACCGAAGCCCTTAGCCGGCTTAGCCTGGACAACAAAACGGTTAAAATCATCATGGATTGATTCAATCTTCTTAATTGCCTGCCGGTAAAGTTGTTTTTTCCTTAAAGCCCCTGCCTGTTTAGGCAATATAACATTATTTACAATTTTCAAAGAGTGGTTAAGCCGGTCAAAGATTAAAATTGTATCCGTTAAAATAAAAAGCGTATCCGGGATCCCCAAAAGATCCTTGTTTTTATCAGGGATCTTTTCAAAAAACCTCACCGTATCATATCCGACATAACCTACAAATCCGCCGTAGAAACGCGGCAGCCCGGCTAACTCCACACTGCGTAAACCCTGCATTATCTTTTTAATTTCATCCAGAGGAGTCTTCCTGGTAACAAAACTCCTGCTTTTATTTCTTCCTGGCTCGATAATTTCAATTCGCCTGCCCCTGCTTTTAAAGATCATGCTGGGATTAGTGCCCAAAAAAGAGTACCGCGCGATCTTCTCCTGCCCCTCCACTGATTCCAAAAGAAAAGAATAATCGCCCTGTTTAATTTTTAAAAAGGCGGAAACCGGAGTATCCATGTCCGCGTTAACCTCCATATAAACCGGGACCACATTGCCTTTTTTACTTAATTTTAGAAATTCTTTTAAATCTGGCTTGATCATTTAATATTTCTGTAAAAACATGACCTGTTGCCTGTGTGGCAGGCAGCTCCCACCTGGCGCGCCTTGATTAAAAGCGCGTCCATATCACAATCATAGGATATGGATTTGACAAACTGGAAATGCCCGCTGGTTAAACCTTTGACCCAATACTCTTTTCTTGAACGCGACCAAAAACATGTTTTACCTGATTTTAAAGTCCTGCGCAGCGACTCCAGGTTCATATAAGCCACCATCAAAACCTGGTTATTTTTATAATCCTGGATTATCGCCGGTATCAATCCGTTCTTATCGAACTTTAAATCTCTTAATTTAAATTTTATACTTTTCATAATCTCACGCTTATCCCTCTCTGGCTTAAATACTCCTTAACTTGTTTTACGGAAAGCTTGCCATAATGAAAAAGCGAAGCGGCCAAAGCGGCATCCGCCCCTGCTTTCATAAACACATTATAGAAATCTTCAAGCTTGCCTGCTCCGCCGGAGGCAATCACCGGAATGTTTACCTTGGACGTAATTTCCTTAGTCAGCTTCAAGTCATAACCATTTTTTGTCCCGTCATAATCCATGCTCGTCAAAAGGATCTCGCCTGCCCCAAGCCTGGCGGCTTTTTCCGCCCAGATCACGGCATCAATACCCGTAGGAGTCCTGCCGCCGTTAATAAAAACCTCCCAGAAATCACCCTGCTTCTTTGCGTCAATAGCCACCACAATACACTGGCTGCCGAATCTTTTTGCGGCACTGCTGATTAACTCCGGGAATTTCACCGCCTGGGTATTAAGAGAAACCTTCTCCGCTCCGGCATTCAAGATATTACGGATGTCTTCAATCTCGCTTATGCCACCTCCGACCGTAAACGGCATAAAAATATTCCTGGCGATCTCTTCAACCAGAACCAGCAGGGTTTTTCTGTTTTCGATACTGGCAGTGATATCCAGAAAAACCAGCTCATCTGCTCCCTGGGCGTCATAAGCCCTGGCCACGCTGACCGGATCCCCGGCATCACGAAGCCCCAGGAATTTTACGCCTTTTACCACGCGGCCGGCTTTAATATCCAAACAAGGAATAATCCGTTTACTTAACATATAGCTTTCTTGTTTTATATAACAATATCCTTGCTCGCCTGCTCGCAAGGATAAGCTCGGCCAGATAACTTATGTCGGCTACGCCTCCATAAGTTATGGCCTCGCTTACTTTACCTTTTTCTGTAAATACTCTCTTAAGGCCGCCCAGGTCTTTTTACCTACCTTGCCGTCCACTGAAAGATTATTTGCCTTCTGGAAATCTTTTATTGACTGGCGAGTCTTCTTTCCAATCTTACCGTCAATAACCCCCTCATAATAACCAGCATTCTTTAAAGCTGCCTGAATCTGCCTTGCGCTGGGCCGTTCCTTTGACTCTCCGGTCTTATCTAAACTCTCCACCGGTGCTTCCGTGCTTTTTGCTGAAACTTCCTCCGTGCTGCTTATCTCTTCAGTTTTAGCGGGAGACTGCGCTTCAAGAGCGGAAACCTGGTTTCTCAAACCCTGCATTTCTAAATCCTTTTTTTTACTAGCCGTAGAACACCCGCTTAAAGAAATAACAAAAAACGCCGCTACCCCCAGTAACAACACTCTTTTTGCCATGTTTCCTCCCCTTAGTTTTTTAAAGCCTCAGCCAAAGTAAATTTACCTTCATACAAAGCCTTGCCGATAATCACGCCCGACAAACCTTTCTTTTGCAAACTCTTAAGCTTAATCAAATCTTTTAAATCCGCCACTCCTCCTGAAGCAATAACATCTAAACCGGTTTTACTAATCAATTCCTTTATCCCCGGAATATTCGGGCCGGCCAAAGCGCCGTCCCTGGAGACATCCGTATAGATAAGCTGTTTAAATCCCACCTCCTTTAATTCTTTAGCAAAATCCAACGTTGTTTTTGAAGTAGCGCGGTTCCACCCTTGAGTCAGAACCTTTGCGCCCCTTGCGTCAATACTTACAATAATCTTTTCGCCAAATTTCTTCCAGGACTTTCTCAAGAACTGCGCGTCATCAGCTGCGCGCGTGCCCAAGACCACCCTCTCTACTCCCATGCCCAGCAGTTCGGATATTGTTTCCATGCTCCTTACCCCGCCGCCAAACTCAACAGGAATGCCCACCTGAATTATTATTTTTTTTAAAACCTCCAGATTTTTAGATACGCCGCTGGAAGCCCCGTCCAGATCCACAATATGCAGGAATTTCGCTCCCTGCCTTGCCCAATGTTTAGCCACCTTAACCGGGTCTTTGGAATAAATCTTCTCCTGATCAAACTTACCCTGGAAAAGCCTGACTACCTTACCGCCCCTTAAGTCTATTGCCGGTATGATTAACATAACTCTACAAAATTCTTAATTATTTTAAGCCCTGCTGCCTGGCTTTTTTCCGGATGGAACTGCACGCCGTAAATATTCTCTTTGGCTAAAACACAGGCAAACTTTACGCCATAGCCGCAAGTTGCAGCGGCTATAGAATTATCCGAGGGTTCAGGATAATAAGAGTGGCAAAAATAAACCTGTTCATTATCGCTTATTCCTTTTAATAAAGGGCAGCCGGCCAAAATATCCCCCAGGTTATTCCACCCCATATGCGGGACCTTTTGTCCCAATTTAGCGCTGAACTTAACTACCTGCCCTTTTAAAACCCCCAGTCCTTCTTTATTCTTTGCCTCCTGGCTCCCCTCGAATAAAAGCTGCATACCTAAACAAATTCCCAAAAACGGTTTTCTCTTTCCGATTTGTTCTTTAATAGCGGAAACTAACCCCAGCCTTTCCAGTTCCGTAATCGCGTCATCAAAAGCGCCTACTCCCGGCAGGACTATCTTTGCGCAAGAGCTTAACTGGCTTTTTTTACTGGTTACAACTGGGCTGGCTCCGCAAAGCTGGATGGCCTTGGACACGCTATGAATATTGCCCATCCCATAGTCAATGATCGCTATCTTCATCAGTCAATAACACCTTTGGTAGAAGGGATACCTTTCCTGCGCGGGTCAATTTGCGTGGCTTGATCCAAAGCAATACCCAAACCTTTAAAGACTGGCTCTAGCATTGTATGTATGTCAGGATTAACTCCGGATATCTTGATACCCAAATTCATTCCTAACCTTTTGGCAAATGCCTCAAAGAAATGATCAGCATACTCAAAAGAATATTCTTTATCCGGCGTTTTCCCAAAGAATTTAAGCTCCCTCTTTATGCCGTTAAAAAATCCCCTTCCGCTGATATCTACTACCACATTAGCAACCACATCCTCCATGGGCACAGAGATAGAA
>JAQUSM010000009.1 GCA_028715095.1 Candidatus Omnitrophota bacterium | reverse complement strand
TGTTCCGGCAATCAAATAAGCGATACTGATAATCCAGATAAACCTGGCTGTGTGGATTACATTGGGGACTAATTTCTCATCCCGTGCTTCTCCGAGATAAATCTTCAATGTCCCGTTTGTCCCCCCGACCAGGAAAGAGATTGCTATAATCGCTATGCCTTGGCCTCCGATAAATGGGCCCAGATGCCGCCATAAATTGTGAGTCAGGGATAGATGGTCTAAATCCTGCACCAGAATCAATCCGGTTGTGGTAAATCCCGACATGGTTTCAAAACACGTGTCAAGAAACGAATTATAGTGTCCGCTTAAGAATAAAGGTATAGCTCCTAATGCCATAGCGATAAGCCAGGAAAGGGCGACAATAACCATGGCCTGGGCGGTATGCAAATCCCTGTTTGTTTTACATAGCCTGCTTAATATTAAACCCAGAAGCACCGTGATGTTCGCGCTGATCAGGAAATCAAATGCCGGGTTAGGCTCTTTAAATAAGAAGATCCCTGTGAGAAACGGCACAAACATGGTTAGGCCAAGGCCAAGGGTAATCCTGCCTAAATAGTAGCCGATATTTTTAATGTCGCTTAATTGCGGTTTTAGTATCATTATATATTCTGAATAAAGAATGCAAGCAGGAGCCCGGAGCCAATGATTATTAACGCATAGGCTGTCTCCCAGAAAATACCGGATGCGATATTATAAAGGAACGCTATTTTTTTCATAGAATATCTAAATTACTCTTGAGCGGGCAGAGAGGCAAGTCAAAAAAAGGTCAAAATTGAAGCAGCGCGGGTTTTAGCTTTCCGAACGCAGGCGGTATCCTACGCCCGGTTCGGTTAATAAGTAGGTAGGCCGGTCCGGATCAGGCTCGATTTTATTCCGCAGGTTGCTGATCGTAACTCGCAGCAAATGCAGGATGCCTTCAAAATCTTCGGTTTTGTCCCATATTTGCCGGAGTATCTGCCGGTGAGTAAGGACCTTGCCGGTATTTAAAAGGAATAACTTGAGCAAGTCATATTCTGTAGGGGATAGATCAATTTCTTTGTTGTTTATTGTTACCAGGCGTTTTGTGATATCCATGTAAAGTTTAGCTGTTTTAAGAACTTCTTCCTTGTCCGGAGGCAAAAGGCGTCTCATTACCGCGCGCAGGCGCGCCAGCAACTCTTCCGTAGAGAACGGCTTGGTAAGATAGTCATCTGCTCCCGCATCCAGAGCGGAGATTTTCTCGGCCGGGTCATCTCGCACAGACAAGATAACAATCGGTGTCTTTGCCCGTTTACGGATCCTGGTTATGACCTCCCTGCCGTCAATATCGGCAAGCCCAAGGTCAAGAATGATCGCGTCGGGATGGGTATTAATAATTTCTTCCAATGCTTTTTTCCCCGTAGCTGCTTCAAAGACGCTATAACCATATGAAGAAAGAGATGTTCTAAGAAAAACGCGTATGGCTTTTTCATCGTCAACAACAAGGATCCTCAAATTACCCTGTCCGGGGATTATATTATTCATTCTAACGGCAATTCCACAATAAAAGTGGATCCTTTATCCAGTACGCTCTCAACAAAAATTCTTCCGCTATGGGCTTCGATAATACCTTTTGAAATACATAAACCCAGCCCGGTGCCTGATATATTTTGAGAGCGTTCTATCCTGTAGAACTTCTCAAAGATCCGCTTGAGGTCTTCCCCCGGGATCCCTATACCGTAATCCCGTATCTTAACCTGCGCCTTATGCTGAAGAAAGTTTACATGTATTTCAACCGGCGAGCCGTCCGGGGAATACTTCAAGGCGTTATCAATAATATTAAAAAGCGCTTTGAGCATAAACGGAAAATCTACGCATATTTCAGGGGAGTCTTTAGGGATCTCTATTTTTATCTCCCTGGAACCTATTCTTTCTTTTAGCTGCTCTAAGCATGCGCCTATGAGGTCTCTTAAATCGCAAGGTTTACTGGAGATCCGCAATACCCCGGATTCCATCTTTGTCATGTCCAGGAGATTGTTTACAATCCGGTTAAGCCGGCTTGATTCTCCGCGCGCAGTTTCCAAAAGTTCTTTTATATGTTGCGCGTCTAAATTCGATTTTTTATCCAGAAGCGCAGTCAGGGCCCCGGTTATTGAAACAAGCGGAGTTTTTAAGTCATGGGAAATAGAGTTTAACAGCGCCGAATGAAGTTTTTCCGTCTGATGCTGCATAATCTGCTCTCTTACTTTAGAGGCAAAGGTGCTGACAACAATGCCGACAGTCAAAAATGCCGCGAAGGTAAAGATATATTCAATATGGGCAACGCTAAGGGTAAGATAAGGCGGGACAAGGAAGAAATCAAAAACCAGGACACTTATAATTGAAGTTGTGATGGCCGGGCCTTTGCCCCAGCGGATAGCTATAAAGACGACAGCCAAAAGATAAAACATAACAATGTTGGTCGGGCCAATCTTATTTTTAACCAGTTCGCCAAAGAGGGTAGTAAGAAAAATTAATCCGCAGCTTATAATATAGGGCAAGATTGTGTTTCTTTTGGATTGCAGGAATTCCATGAATTTAATTATACCACATAAATCATATCATTAGTAATTATGAGTTATGGGTTGCATATGGCAGAAACTGGTTCTTTTAGCCTGTCTTTGTGTTATAATTTAATCCATAAGCCTATGCAAACAAATCTTCGGTTTAACATATTGGGAATTTCATGCTTCTATCATGATAGCGCGGCTTGTTTAGTGCGCGACGGAGAGATTATCTCCGCGGCGCAGGAAGAACGTTTCAGCCGCAAGAAGCACGACCCCGGCTTCCCCGTCAATGCCATCAACTACTGCCTCAAGGAAGCCGGCATCGGCGCGGCTGATTTGAATCTGGTTGTATTTTACGATAAACCTTTTATCAAGTTTGAGCGCATTCTGGAGACAGCGCTTAGCTATGCGCCCGGGGGCATAACCCAATTTATAGAGGCAATTCCCGCCTGGCTTAAACAAAAACTCTGGGTTACCGAGATAATCAGCAGGGAATTGGGTTTTAACGGAAAGATTCTTTTTGCCCAGCATCATGAATCGCATGCCGCAAGCGCTTTTTACCCCTCGCCTTTTAAGCAAGCCGCGTTTTTGACAATAGACGGAGTCGGGGAATGGGAGACAGCCAGTTTCGGAATCGGTAAAGATAATGATTTGGATATCCGGCAATATCTCAGGTTCCCTAATTCCCTGGGCTTGTTATATTCCGCGTTTACCTATTATACCGGCTTTAGGGTAAATTCCGGAGAATATAAACTTATGGGGCTGGCTCCTTATGGCAGCCCTGTATATAAAGAACTGATTCTTAAAGAGCTGGTTGATTTAAAAGATGACGGTTCTTTCAGGATAAATATGGAGTATTTTGGGTTTTGTAACAGCATGCGTATGACAAATCCGCGCTTTAACCGTCTTTTTGGCGGCCCGCCGAGAAGGCCCGAGGCTGAGATAACTAAAAGATATATGGATGTCGCTTCTTCTATCCAGGCTGCGACAGAAGAGATTATGCTCAAGATGGTTTTGCATGTGCATAAGGTTACCGGCCAGGATAAACTTTGCCTTGCCGGAGGGGTGGCATTAAATTGCGTAGGAAACGGCAGGATCCTGCGTGAAAGCCCGTTTAAAGACATCTGGATACAGCCGGCAAGCGGCGACGCAGGAGGGGCCTTGGGCGCTGCGCTTTTGGGCTGGCATAAATATTTAGGCAAGCAGCGTTTTGCCGCAGGAGTAAAGGATTCGCAAAAAAACTCTTTACTGGGGCCGTCTTATAGTGATGGAGATATTGAAGATTTTCTGAACAAGAAAAATATTCCTTACCAACGGTTAAGTTATGATGATATAGCAGATAAGGTTTCGGATTTGATTGTTTCCGGAAAGGTCATTGGCTGGTTCCAGGGCAGGATGGAATTCGGGCCGCGCGCTTTAGGTTCAAGAAGCATTATTGGGGATGCGCGTAATCCGGATATGCAGTCTAAAATGAATCTTAAAATAAAATACCGTGAATCCTTCCGTCCCTTTGCCCCTGCGGTATTAAATGATAAGGCTTCGGAGTGGTTTGAGCTAAGCAAAGAAAGCCCGTATATGCTTTTGACGGCAGCGATAAGGCCTGAGAAACGGCTTAAGGCCGGTATGGATGCTGAGGGGCTTGATAAATTAAAAATAGCGCGTTCTTTAATACCGGCGGTAACTCACGTGGATTATTCCGCGCGCGTGCAGACAGTAAGAAAAGAGGAAAACCCGCTTTATTATGATCTAATCCGGGCATTCTTTGAAAAAACGGGGTGTCCGGTTATTATTAATACGTCTTTTAATGTAAGAGGGGAGCCTCTGGTTTTAAGCCCCGAGGATGCCTATAAATGTTTTATGCGCACGGAAATTGATTATTTGATGCTGGGAAGTTTTTTGTTAAATAAAGAAGAACAGTCCGCTGTTAAAGAAAACACAGGCTGGAAAAATTGCCTTGAATTGGATTAAGATGGAAAAACCAGGTCTTGATAAAAGCGCATTAAGGAAATTTGGAGTAACTATGGCGTCAGTCTTCTTAGTTATTTCAATTTTATTTTTCTTCCGGCATAAATATAATGCCGCCGTCAATAGCCTGGCGGTTTCGTGCGTATTTATTTTTATGGGATTAATTTCGCCTGTTTTGTTAAGGCCGGTATATATTGCCTGGATGCGTTTTGCTTTTATCCTGGGCTGGATTAACACGAGGGTTATCCTGGTTATCGTTTTTTATCTGGTTTTTACGCCGATAGGCTTGTTGATGCGGTTATTCAGGGTTGATTTACTGGAAAGAAAAAACAAGGCAGATTCATACTGGAAAAAGAAAGAGAAAACAGACAGCGGGCCTTTGGGTTACGAAAGGAGATTTTAAGCTGATGGGTAAGTTAAGTATTCTAAAGGAGTTCTGGGATTTCTTAAAGACAAGAAAGAAATGGTGGCTTGGTCCGGTGGTGGTAATACTTTTATTGCTGGGCGCGCTTATATTTTTTACTCAGACCAGTTCGATAGCGCCTTTTATCTATACTTTATTTTGACACCCGGCCCGAAAGGAAGTGGCCGGTGTACCCTTGCGGGTAAGGGAGGTATGCCATGATTGATGTCGAGGTCTTAAAAATAGCCCTATCAAAGGAAGTGGATGCGATAGAGACATATCAGGAGATGTTATCTCGCCATCCAAACCTGGCAGAGCTGCTTTCGTTTTTGATTACCGAAGAGCAAAAGCACAGGGCATTGATAGAGCAGAAGATCATTGAATTAACGCGCGGTTAATCAGATGAGTAACCCTAATTACGGAGGGCATATGCGTAAATTCATCCTATTATTCCAATGCCTGGACCAGAAAGGCATTGTTGCCGGTATCTCTGATTTTATCTTCGGCCACGGAGGCAATATTGTTACTGCCGACCAGTACAGCACGGATCCGCAAGGCGGGTATTTCTTTATGCGCGTCGAGTTCATCTTAGACAAGGCCAAATATGACCGGGTTGCTTTAGCCGATGAGTTTTCAGCCATAGGAAAAGAATTTTCCGCGCAGTGGAAGATTATTGATAAATCCGAAACTTTGCGCATGGGGATATTTGTGTCTGATGCCGATCATTGCCTGATTGATTTATTGTATCTTTGGATCTCTGGGGAGCTTAACGTAAAGATCCCTTTTGTTTTAAGCAATAGCGAGAAGCACCGTAAGCTCCTGATGCAGCACAATATCCCATTCCACTATGTCCCCGCCAGCAAAGAAAACCGCAGGGAAGCGGAGTTGTTGTCTTATGCGGCAGGCTCAACTGATTTTCTGGTATTGGCCCGTTACATGCTGATACTCTCGCCCGACTTCCTGAAGAAATATGGTAAAGATATAATCAATATCCATCATGGTTTCCTGCCTGCTTTTAAAGGCCCTGATCCTTATGGCCGGGCGCTTAAAGAAGGGGTTAAAGTCATCGGGGCAACCGCGCATTTTGTAAATGATAAACTTGATGAAGGCCCGATTATCGCCCAGGAGGTAGAGCAAGTTTCCCATAAAGACAGCCGGCAGGACCTCGTGAGAAAAGGAAGGAATCTGGAAAAGAAGGCATTAGCTAATTCGATTTTGAGCTATGTTGATTACCGCATCATCAGGCATGAAAACAAAACTATTGTTTTTTGATTTTCTTGACGACTTCCCGGATGGTTGATTCAGGAGTGGAGGCGCCTGCGGTTATACCTGCGCTTTTGGCCCGGCTTAACCAGCTTTCTTTAATCTCCTTGCTGGAATTGACCCAATAGCTTTTATTGTTTAAGGATTTTGATATTTCATAAATCCTTTTGGTATTGGCGCTGGTTTTAGAACCGATAATAATCATCACATCGTTTTTTAGCGGCATAATCTTGATTTCGTTTTGTTTTGCGCGGGTTGGCTTACAGATAGTATTATGAAATTCTACTTCTTGAATATTCTTGCGTAAAATATCAAATATCTCCAGGGTTTTATCCAGATTTTGCGTTGACTGTACGACTACGCCGGCTTTCTTGATAGATTTTATCTTTTTTAAAGGAATATTCTCCGGCTTATCAATAACAATCGCTTTGGTCTTAAGCTGGCCGGCAATCCCCTTAACTTCGTCGTGAGATTTATCCCCGATCACGATTACCTTAAAGCCGTCATTTTCTAACCTTTTGGCGATCGCATGTATCTCTTTGACCATCGGGCAGGTTGCGTCAATAATCGAATAACCCAGTTTTCTTGCTTTTTGCAGCGTACCTCTTGAGCAGCCATGTGCGCGGATCAATAAAATCTTTTCTTTTTTTACGGCAGAAAGGCGGCAAATTTTTTTAATTCCGGTTTTTTGAATTTGCCCGACCACCTCTTCGTTATGCACAATATCCCCGAGCATAAATACCGGTTTATTAATCTTTGCGGTTTCCATCGCGATATTAATCGCTCTTCTTACTCCGAAACAGAATCCTGCAGAGGTAGCTAAATTTATTTTCATTGTTATTTTTTCCGGCGTAGAAGGGGAATCATGTTTTAAGGATTTTCTCTGAGAAATTATTCAGGGTTTCTTTATATCGGGCATCCATTTTTAAGCCGCTAAGCTGCATGCTTGCCTTAGAAAGCAAATATTTTATCTGATTTTTCGCGTATTCCAGCGATCCTGATTCCAGGATAATCTTGCGTATTTCAAGCAGTTCGGTATTGTCTGAAGCCCCTTTCAGCATTACTCTTTTTATTATGGATTTTCCATTTTTGTCCGCTCGATTAAAGGCATACCAGATAAGCAGAGTCCTTTTTGCCTCCTTGATATCTGTCAGGTTTGATTTTCCGGTAATTTTTTCTTCACCGAATGTCCCGATAATATCATCTTTGATCTGGAAAGCCCTTCCCAAAAGCAACCCGTAAGAGAACAGTTTCTTTGTTTGGCCGGCTTCTGCCCCGGCAAGGGTTGAACCCATGGTTAAAGGAGAGGCAAAGGTGTAGTTTGCGGTTTTATAATCGTAAACCTTATAAATGTCTTCTTGGGTAACTTTTTCTATGGGTTTAATTCCCAATAATAATTCTATAAATTCACCGCTCCCTGTGTATAAAGCCGCGGAGATAAGTTTTCTTAAAGCAGCCTCTTTACGCCGCAAGTCTTCTTTAACCGACAAGAATGCCTCCAGGCCCATGGCATACATTACATCGCCTATGACGATAGCCAGGTCTTCTCCGCTGAACCTTATCTTTTTATTGGGGTAAAGATAGCGGTTAAACAAAGCGTGCATAGAAGGGGCGCCGCGGCGCGTATCGGATTTATCAACGATATCGTCGTGGACGAGCAGGAAATCATGCAGGAGTTCCAATGACAGGGCGCTGCGATAGAGGCCCGGAGGGGTTTTCCTTGAGAAACCGAGATAGCCGATGCAGAATAATACCGGCCTTACTCTTTTTCCCGGCCGGCAGATAAACTCTTTGATGCTTTTAGAGAGAATGGGCGAGAGTCTGTTAAATGAGTATAATTTGTCTATGGTTTGGACATAGGCGGACAGCTCTTTTTCGATACGGATTTTCATTTTCATAAACATAAAATTATGTTAACATATAAAGTATAATTATGCAATTATGCTTTTGCCTCTGAGGGGCTTTACTCTTTTTAATATGCGTAAAATTATCATTATCGGGGCAGGGTTTGCGGGATTAAGCGCTGCAAAAAGGCTATCCCGGTCTAATCTGGACCTGCAGATTACAGTCTTTGACAAAAGAGATTCTTCCGATTTTCTGCCCTTGCTTCCCGATGTGCCTGGAAGAGGGCTCAACCCGGATTTCCTTGCCTGCAAGATTACGGATCTATTGCGCAAAAAGAATCTTAATTTTATTAAAGAAGAAGTTATTTCGCTTGATCTTGAATCTAAGCAGGTTATTACTTCCGGCTCCAGCTATGTTTATGATTTCCTGGTTATTGCCAGCGGAAGCCAGACTAACTTTTTCGGTAACCAGGATGCGCAAAACCATGCCTATGCTTTAAACAGCGTTAATGACGCCAAAAGGATATTAAATAGGCTCCATGCGGGTAAATTTGAGAATCTTATCATCTGCGGAGGCGGCTACACGGGAATAGAGGCGGCAAGCAATCTTCGGTTGTATTGCCGGAAAAATGGTATTGCCGCCAAGATAGTTATCGTTGAACGCGCTCCGGAGATACTCGGTCCTTTGCCGGATTGGATGAAATCTTATGTCCGGACCAATTTAAAGGGCATGGAGATAGAGGTATTGGCGAATTCGGTTATTGAGAGCATCCAGGAAAGCCGGCTGGTAGTCTCGGGAAACCGTATCTTCGAGAAAACCATGCTCTTTTGGGTGCCCGGGGTAAGGACTGCGGACTTCATTCAAAGACTGGCGGTTGAGAAAAATCCTCAGGGCAGGATAGTTGTCGATGGATACTTGAAATTCGGGCAAGATTGTTTTTGCGCCGGGGACACGGCATTTTTTACTGAAAAGAATAATTCCTTGAGGATGGCTGTCCAGTTTGCTATTGCAGGAGGCGACCATGCGGCGTTTAATATAATAAGGCGCATAAAGAACCTCCCGCTTAAAAAATTCATTCCCCGGGACTTGGGCTATATTATCCCAATGGCGAACAATAAGTCTTGCGGGACGGTTTTTGGTTTTAATTTAAAAGGGTTTCTTCCTACGCTATTACATTTTATAATGTGTATTTACCGTTTGAGCGGGCTAAGGAATAAAATCGGATTAACGGGTGATTTAACAAAGAAGGAGGCGTAGGATGTTAAATTGGGGTATCCTGGTTTTACGATTGGCTTTGGGTATTATGTTTATGGCGCATGGTTTACAAATGGCCTTTGGTTTATTTGGCGGCCCGGGGGTAAAGGGTTTTTCCCAGATGCTTTCCGGTTTAGGGTTTGCCCCGGCAATCTTCTGGTCGTATGTTGCTTCGTATACGGTTTTTATCGGCGGGCTGCTTGTGATTATCGGCTTGCAAACAAGGCTGGCATCCGCTTTGCTTTTAATTTTTATCCTTACTGCCGCGATCAAAGTACACTTAGCCAAAGGTTTCTTTTTGTCTAACGGAGGCTTTGAGTATAATTTTATAATTGCGGCAATTTGCCTGGCGCTTATCTTATTGGGCCCGGGAAAATTTATCATGTTCAAGAAATAAAATAAGTATGCGTAAAATAATACAGAGATATATAATTTGTTTTCTCTTTATGATACTGCTTATTCCGGCAGGGGCTATGGCCGTTGAAAAACAGGAGGTTCCGGAGCTGCTTATTTTCCATTCCCTTAACTGCCATGAGTGCGCAAAGCTAAAGTCGCTCGTAATGCCGGTTATCCAGAAGGAGTTTGAAGGCCGGGTTGCTTTTGTTTACCTGGATGTGGGAGAATTGAAAAACTATGAGCTATTATTGACCCTGATGAAGGAAAGCGGCTCCGGAGCGGAATTTAAGGTCCCTGTATTTTACATGCGGGGAAGATTCTTGAATAATCAGGCTCAGATTGAAGACAAGCTGCGTAATTTTATCGAAGATGCCTTAAGCAGGAGTCATTTCGCATCCCATTTAATACCGGTTGACCTGGTTTCATATTTTAGAAGCTTTGTGCCCTTGTCCGTAATTGCCGCCGGGCTTGAAGACGGGATTAACCCCTGCGCGTTTACGGTGATCGTGTTCTTTATCTCTTTCCTGGCGGCGCAGGGTTATCGTAAGAGAGAATTGTTTCTTATCGGGGCCGCTTTTATCTTCTCTGTGTTTCTGACGTATCTGGGTATTGGCTTAGGAGTTTTTAATTTTCTCTACCGGTTCCGCGGCCTTTGGGCAGTTACTCATTTGTTGAATATAGTTGTCGGTTCAGCCAGCATCCTCTTTGGCATTCTTGCTCTTTATGATTTTATCAAATTTAAGAAAACGGGTTCATCCGAAAATCTTATTTTGCAGCTGCCTAAACCGGTTAAAGAGCGCATCCATAAAGTAGTGGGGTTTTTTTACCGAAAAACCAATCAAGAGAGGCAGCAGGGCTTTTCCCCCGGATTAGGCAAGCTCGTTGCCAGCGCTTTTATTACCGGATTTTTGGTTTCTTTGCTGGAGGCGGTTTGTACCGGGCAGGTGTATTTACCGACAATAGCCTTTGTTCTAAAGGCCAGTTCGTTTAAGCTGCAGGCCTTAGGGTATCTTTTGCTTTACAATATTATGTTTATTGTCCCGTTGATAGTGATCTTGATTTGCGCGCTTATGGGCGCCGGCAGCCCGCAATTCTCCGGGTTTCTTAAGAAGCGCATGGGTTTAATCAAAATATTAATGGCGGTTTTATTCTTTAGTTTGGGAATATTCTTGATCTGGAGGGGTTAATGCGCAGGATATTATTGTTTAGTTTGTTTTCCGTTTTTATTTCTTCGGTTTGTTTGGCGCAGATGGTTGAACTTGAGGAGAATACCTGGGATTTTGGCAAGATCCGCGCTTCGGAAGGAGTTGTAAGACACGTTTTTCCGTTAACGAATGATTCTGTTGAGAATTTAAATGTTAACGGCACGCACGCTTCCTGCGGATGCACTCTTTCAGAAATAGACAGGAAAGTTATCCCGCCCAAAGAGACTGCCAATCTTGAGGTAAAATTTAACCCTAAAGGATATTCCGGCAAGGTTACCCAGTATGTTTATGTCAATACCGACAGTAAGAATATGCCCATATACAGGTTTATTATCAAGGCCGACATTATTAAAGATTAAATCCACCTAAAATATAATTTAAAGGCTCTCCTGAAACATTCAGGCAGGCAGAAAGGATTAAAATGTGGTCATTACAGTTAAGGATGTGGTTATTGGTTACGCTTTTGTTCGGGGTTATTTATGCTTTGATCGTTGTCATCGGCAGAAGTTTCCTGCACGTAGGTGATTTTAGCTTTTATCTGATCATCTCTGTTGTTTTGATGTTTATCCAGTATATGCTGGGGCCTAAAATAGTGGAATGGAGCATGCGCGTAAAATATATAAAAAGGGAAGAAAACCCGCGGTTGTTCCAGATGGTAGAGGCCTTATGCGTGCGCGCCGGTATCCCTATGCCGAGGATCGGCATTGCCCAGATCGATATCCCCAACGCTTTTGCTTTCGGCCGTTCGATAAAAGACGGCCGCGTCTGCGTAACCAGCGGGATTGTCAAATTGCTCGACGATACAGAGTTAAAGGCGGTGCTGGGGCATGAGTTAAGCCATTTAAAGAACCATGACGTGCTTACGATTACCCTGCTTTCGGTAATCCCCATGATTATGTACAGGATTGCCTGGCAATTTTTATTCTATGGCCGCCGGCGCGATGAGAGGGGAGGCAATACCATGCTTATTGGCCTGGCAGCTTTCTTCTTTTATTTTGTAACCAATCTCCTGGTACTTTATGCATCGCGTATACGGGAGTATTTTGCGGACCAGGGGTCAGTGCTTTTGGGGAACCAGCCTAAGGCCCTGGCCTCCAGCCTGTATAAACTTGCTTACGGCTCAGCCAGATTAGACAAAGAGTCTTTAAAACAAAGCGAAGGGTTAAAGGCATTTTTTATTAATGACCCGTCTCAGGGCAGGAAGGAAGTTTTGGAATTATCGCAGTTGGATTTGGACAAAAGCGGCACAATTGATGCTTCTGAATTGGCGATGCTCAAAAATACAAATATTCGCCTGAATTTAGGGGACAAGATGATGGAGTTATTAAGCACGCATCCTAATATGCTCAAAAGGATTAAGAAGCTTTCGCAGTATCAGGCTTAAACCCCGTTTTCTTTTGACATAACCCCAAATATACGATATAATTACTAACCTATGGACATTAATGAGATTATCCAGCAAAGAATCGCAAAATTAGAGGCGCTTAAAGAGAAAAAAGTGCCATTATATCCGGCTAGCGTACCCGATCATAGTACTATCGGCAGCGCTTTGGCTTCTTTTGAAGAAGGCAAGAAAGTTACGCTTTGCGGCAGGATAACGGCTAACCGCAGCCATGGTAAAGTTAATTTTATGGACTTAAGGGATTCTACCGGCAAGATCCAGCTTTATGTCAAGCGGGATGTGGTGGGAGAGGAGAAGGCCGCGCTCATCGAACAATTGGATATTGCCGATATCATAAGCGTTAGCGGCGAGCTTTTTAAAACGCATACCGGCGAATTTACGGTTAAGGTTAAGGACTTTATAATATTAACTAAGTCCTTGCGGCCTTTGCCTGAGAAATGGCATGGCTTAAAAGACGTGGAGACCCGTTACCGGCAGCGTTACCTGGATTTACTTTCCAATGAAGACGTAAAAAAAGTATTTTTATTGCGCGCCAAGATTATCCGGGCCATACGTAATTTCCTCGAGGATAAAGGGTTCCTGGAGGTAGAAACTCCCATGATGCATGATATTGCCGGAGGCGCAGCAGGCCGGCCTTTTAAGACATTCCATAATGAATATGCCATGGATTTATATTTAAGGATCGCCCCGGAGTTGTACTTAAAGCGCCTTTTGGTGGGAGGGCTTGACCGGGTTTATGAGATCAACCGTTCTTTCCGCAATGAAGGGGTCTCCACCCGCCATAACCCGGAGTTTACCATGCTTGAGGTTTATCAGGCTTACGCGGATTATGAAGATATGATTAATTTAACCCAGGATCTAATCTGTTATGTGGCAAAAGAGGTCCTTGGTAAGGAAGAGCTGATTTGCCAGGGTAAGCCTATTGGGCTTAAAACCCCCTGGATGAGGCAGTCATTTGCCGGATTAGTCAAAGATAAGTTTGGTATAGAGCCGTCTGACGATCCGGTTAAGATGCTTGAGAAATTACAGGCCAAAGGGTTTGCAAAGGATAAGAACCGCCTGAGCCGTTCACAGATAAATAAGATTATTGAAGATACGCTGGAGGAGGATTTACAGGTTAACCCGGTATTTATCACGGATTATTTTACCAGCCTTTGCCCTCTGGCTAAAACTAAAAAAGACAACCCTTTGATTTCGGAAAGGTTTGAGCTTTATGTGGCGGGCATGGAAATCGCTAATGCTTATTCTGAGTTAAACGATCCTCTCGAGCAGCGCCGGCGTTTTGAAGAGGAGATCAGGGAGCTTGATGCCGGGGAACAAAAGAATATAGATGATGATTATCTTTTAGCCCTGGAGCATGGGATGCCTCCGGCAGGAGGCTTAGGTATCGGTATTGACAGGCTGGTTATGCTGCTTACGGATCAGCCATCAATCAGGGATGTGATCCTGTTTCCGCTCTTGAGAAAGCAGGAAGAAACTAAGTTAGACACCCCGCGCTAATTGGATTTGCGCGGGTGTTGTCTATGTAGACAAATATGTTCGCGGAGCTATGGCTTAGCCAGAAATATTTGAGGGGTGGAAAAAGAGAGAAGATTATTTCCATAACCGCGCTTATCTCAATGGTAGGCATAGCCATAGGTGTCCTGGTGTTAATTGTGGTAATCTCGGTAATGAGCGGTTTTGACCGTTTCCTTGAAGACAAAATGGTCGGTACCAACGCGCATTTGTCACTTGAATTTTATGGCGGTTCAAAAGAACCTTATCGGGCAATTGATAAGTTAAAGGCGTTTCCTTATGTTAAAGGTGTATCTCCGTTTATCGAAGGCCAGGCCCTGGTAAAGAACGAGAAATCAATCTTCGGGGTGGAGGTTCGCGGTATTGATCCTAAATTACAGGCGGAGACTTCCAAGATAAACGAATACCTGAGATCCGGAAGTTATGATTTTTCCGGAAATGAAATTGCCGTAGGCCAGGAGTTTGCCCTGCGTTTGGGGTTGGGGGTAGGGGATGTTATCAGCCTGGTTTCTCCGGTTACACTTTCCAAAACCGATTTCCGCATCAAAGGAATTTTTAACAGCGGTATGTATCTTTATGATTCAGGCCTGATCTTAACCGGGATTAAAGCGGCGCAGGATTTTTACAAGATGCCCGATGCCGTAAGCGGCCTGGCAGTTAAGGTGGACAATGTTTATAAAGTGGAGGACATAAAGGAAAAGCTCTATAAGGATTTGACCGGCGTCGGACCGTTCCAGGTGCGCACCTGGATAGATGCGAATAAAAATTTCCTGGAAGCGTTGAAATTGGAAAAAGTGGTTATGTTTATCGTGGTGACTATGACTACGGTGGTAGCGGCATTTGGAATTGTCAGCACGCTGATTATGTCGGTAATGAGCCGGATCAAGGATATCGGCATCCTGCGTTCTGTAGGCGCCAGGACCAAAAGTATATTGCAGATTTTTGTCTTTCAGGGTATGTCTATCGGCGTAGCCGGGATCCTGCTGGGTTTAGCCGGGGGGATATCTTTGGCGCTTTCCCTGGATAAGGTAGTGGATTTTATATCCCGGATTATCGGCAGGAGCCTGATCCCCAAAGATATATATTATTTTGAGCGTATCCCGGTTAATATAAATATCGGGGATATCAACCTGATACTGCTGTCCGCTTTGGCAATAATTTTAGCCGCCAGTATTTATCCGGCATATTATGCTACCAGGATAATCCCCAGCGAGGCAGTGCGGCATGAGTAAAGATATAGTCAAGGTCAGTGGAATTTGCAAAAGTTACCGTGACAGCGCAAGCAGCCTTGAAGTATTAAAGGATATAAATTTTACCGTTGGCGAAGGTGAATTCCTGGCAGTCCAGGGGCCTTCGGGAGCAGGAAAATCTACGCTTTTACATATTTTAGGCGGGTTAGATAATCCTACCGGGGGAACGGTGTATTTTGAAGGCGAAGATATCTACGGCTTAGATGAAAATGCGCGGGCGGCCTTCCGTAACCGTAAAGTTGGTTTTGTCTTCCAATTTTTTCATCTTCTGCCGGAGTTGACTGCCCTGGAAAATGTTTTGTTGCCGGGCATTTTAAAGTCCTGGTGGTCCAGGAAGAAAAGTTCAGAGTTTGCCCGGCAGCTTTTAGACAGGCTGGGTTTATCCGGCAGGCTTAGCCATAAACCCGCGGCTCTGTCAGGCGGAGAACAGCAGAGGGTGGCTATTTGCCGGGCGTTGATTAACCGCCCGCAGCTTTTGCTCTGTGATGAGCCCACCGGAAACCTGGACTC
>JAQUSM010000112.1 GCA_028715095.1 Candidatus Omnitrophota bacterium | reverse complement strand
TCAACTGAACGGGACTGTCGCTTTGCGTCCCAAGATTACTCTTGGTTTGCCTTTATCAGCAGGAAGAATCAAAAAAATAAACTGCCAATTTTGTCAACTGCACTATTAAAAATATAACATATTACCATCTGTCTTTCAAGAGGGCGGAATATTTTTTAATTAACAACCATTTTATTTTTAACACCCTCATACCGCCAATGCCACGGCTCAAAACTTATCCCGGAAGGATTGTTTCTCGGATAAGAAAGCGCAAAACCGTATTCAGCCGCGTGCTTCATTAACCACTTATATTCCGCCAGGTTCTCAAAAGCCCCGGGGTTATCTTCATTGACCCCATCAATATTCACAAAATCAATTGCCTGCCAATCCGGCGCTCCATGCTCGCTGTAACCGGCTATGGCTACAAGCTTAGCTGTTTCTCTTACGGAATAATCATGCTTTCTAAGGTAGAAGGCGAAAAGATAGAGCTGATAAGCTGCGGAGCGGTATCCTGAATCCACGAATAGAGTTCTATGGATATCCCGCCTCATGGCCTTGTTCATCTTACGGTATTGACGGTAGACATTATCAGGCAGATACTGGCATCCAATTATTTTTGTTTTATTGCCTTCTGCTTTGACATCTTTTATTCTCTGGCCTTTTATAGGGATAAACTTTGTCCCCGGCCTGGCAAAACCGCGATAAGGTAAAACCACGCCCAGTTTTTTGGCATCAAGATTCAGGAATATCTTTAAAAATTCCCGTTCTTCTTCATTTAAAGGCTGGTAAATTTCGTCAAAAGTCAATAAAGGAGCTGTTCCTTTGGCCAGGCGTTCTTTGACCAGCGGCTCAAGCTTGGCTAAAACCGCTTCTTCCTTTTGGATATCTTCCTGGCTTAGCCGATCAAGGTTTACTTCTGCCCGGGCTATTCCAATACCCAGCAGCAAGATTACAACTAAGAAGATACTGGTGAACTTTCTATGCATTTTCTGGTCATGCCGTACCACTTTTTAAGCGGAATCTCCGGAACCAATTTAAAGCTAAAGCATTTGGCTCAGGAATACCGCAGAATAAAAACACTCATTTTCTGATATTCTCCTTAATGCATGCTATAAGCTCACCCACGGTTACCGTCTTTGCTAAAAGCGCATACCCCTTGGTAAAACTTGCTTGTGAACCAACCTCATTTTTTCTTACCAGCGAAGTCAAAAATATAATAGGGGTATCTTTAATACTGTTATCGCTCCTTATCAGAGAAACAACGTCTCCGCCATCCAACCCCGGCATTATTACATCAAGTAATATCAAATCCGGCCTTATCTGCTTGATTAAGTTAATTCCGTCATCGCCGTTTGTCGCCGTATACACCTCAAACTCATTTGTCTTTTCCACATTTTTTCTGAGCAGGTTGCAAAAATTCTCTTCATCGTCGATGATCAATATCTTCTTTTTGCTCATTTGCCCCTCCTATTTAGAAATTCTCAGGGTAATAATTACTCTGGTCCCTTTTCCAAGCTGGCTTATTATCTCTATCAGCCCTTTGTGCAAATTAATGATATTTTGGCTTATGGATAAGCCGAGGCCGGTCCCCTTACCCAGGCCCTTTGTAGTAAAGAACGGATCAAAGATCCTTTTCAGATTTTCCTCGCTGATCCCTGTTCCAGTATCCTCAATTTCCACAATAACGACTTCTTCTCCGGACGCAAAAGAAATACCCGATTGCCCGCCTGCATCTCTTGCTCCTTCCATTTGCTTAAGAAAACAACGGACGGCAAGATTGCCCTTTTCAGGCATTGCGTGAGCCGCGTTCATAAACAGATTGATAAATACCTGTATCATTCTGTTTTTGTCTATTAGAACCTTCGGCAAGCCTTTCTGGATTTCCCTGGTTACCGTAACATGTTTTAATTCTGTTTTTACCAGCTTCAAAGAACTCTCCAGTATGGAATCGATGTCTTCAAGGTGTAATTCCAGTTTTGTAGCCCTGGAGAAATCCAAAAGCGAGACTACGATGCCGTCTGCCCTTTGCGCGCTGTCCCTGATCATCGATAAAGTCTCCAGCTGCTCTTTTTCGGCCGGGGATATTATCTGTTCCAAATAAGAAACCCCCTGCATTATTATCCCCAGGGGATTCCTCATATCGTGGGCTACGCCGCTTGCCAATTGACCGATAGCTTTAAGTTTCTCCATCTGGGTCAGTTTATCCTGCATCTCCTTTAATTCATCGTAAGCTATCTTCAACTCTTCCGCTCTCTTTAAGGCCTGCTCATACAGCCGGACGTTCTGCAGGGTAATCGCGCCTACGCGGGCGATACTCATAACTACCGAGGCCTCCCTCTGCGTGAAAGGCCCGGGAGCCTTCTTGTCGCAGACATGCAAGACGCCTAAGACTTCATTTTTATATATGACCGGCACGCTGATAAACGCCTTTTGCAGGTATTCCTCTTTGTTCAAATTATTCAAATATGACTCCCTGGACAAATCAGCAACTACCAATGCTTCCCGGTTATGTATCACAAACCCGGATATGCTGTCCTTGCCTATCACCAAAGGGCTCTGGCTGCGATCGCGGCCCCAGCCCATTGCGCAGGCCAGGGTGAACTGCTCTGAATTTTTATCCCAGGTAAGAAAAACAGTGCGTTCAATGGATAGGAAATTATGCGCTGCCTCAGTAATGCAACGCACCGCATCCTGCATGCCAAAGGCTGAAATCAACTTTTCATTAAATTTAAACAGGAAATCCAGTTCTGTTTCATACCAGATCTTGTCCTCTAAATACGACGTGTTCTGCTGCGGGATGGGTTCCTGCCGCGGAAGTTCTTGAGGCTGGGAAGGTTTTTTCTGGCGCAAGGAAACAGCCAGCATAAAACCGCTCAATATACCGATTAAAAGAAATAAGATAATCATAATTTGGTTAATACGCTATTTTACAATCTGATTAATGATATCTTCTAACTGCCGGTTGAATTCATCCGGGGCTTCAACCATCAGAAAATGCCCTACGCCCGGTATTATCCTCAAATGATACGACTTAAGATATTTGCTGTTAATTTCCGGATGTTGATACTGCTGCCACAGGTCGGCGCTCAAGCACCACAACGGCACATGCACATCAGCCAAAAGCGGAATAACCGGGGTATCAAAATAATATTCCATGGTATTAATCGCGATTTCCGGGTTAGAGCGGGCAACATTCCTGACTACCAACTCAACCAGTTTGGGGTCTGCGTTCTTATTGAACATATCCCTCATAAAAGGCCCGGAATTCTTTACAAAATCTTTCTTTAACGGCTCAATGTATTTTATTTTATCTTCCGGAGTAGCCATATACTCAAAGTTCTCCAGGGTGTCAACCGCGACAAGCCCGATTACCTTATCTTTAATCAGCCGGTTTGCCTCCAATATTATTGTGCCTGACATGGAATGGCCAATAAGGATAACCTTATTGGCTCCTACCGCATTCACTACCGCAGCTACGTCCTCACCAAAGGCCTCTTGGGTATAAGCTTTTCTCTGGCGGCCGGATGCTCCGTGGCCGGCCAGGTCAAGAACTATGACCCTATATTTTTTAGCAAAATACGGCACTTGCTTATACCAGACAGCCCGGCTGCCGCACCATCCGTGTACAAAGACCAATGTTGGCTCGCCATTGCCGAATACGGAATAAGCAATCTTTGTCCCGTCTTTTGATATAGTGGTTTTATTGTTTAAATGCAGGAGAATTAAAAATGCAACCGCTAAACAAACAACCAAAAGCCCTAAAATGCGAAATGTTTTCTTCATATAAAAACAGTCCATCCTTTCTATTCCTATATTATATTCCATAAACCAGAAACAAACACCTTATATTTTTTATCCAGTGTAGTCATTTTTTGCGTAGCAAAAAAGGAACCCAAACCTTTCTTAAGGCTTGGGTTCCTAGCGATTAAATATCTTTTTTATTCCTTACCCCATAATCTTATCAAATTCCTCAATGGAGATTGCCGGAAAACTAGTGAAAGAAATATTTGTCAGCTTGTTTAACGCCACCGAGGCCTTCATTACTTCCGCAACTCCGGGAAAATCCGCAATAAGCACCATGTCATATTTACCCAGAAGCGCATACATGGAATTAACCTTGCCGCCGGCCCTGGCTATCACATCAAGCGCCTTATTGGTTCTATCTTTAGAAATATCTGACAACGCCTCCTTGG
>JAQUSM010000111.1 GCA_028715095.1 Candidatus Omnitrophota bacterium | reverse complement strand
CTCGGGTTAAAGCCCAGAAGCCCAGGGTTTATCCGTCGCTTAGTCGGCTGGGGAGATGTGAATTTGCTCAGGCCGTATGTGCCTGAGAAAGATTTAGGGCGATCTTTGCGCCTCTATCGTAACCACCATAAACTTAGCTTGGTCCGGCAATCGCGGCTTTATCCCCATGTCAGAGGACTTTTGCGCAAGCTTAAGGCCCGTGGCTGCAAGTTAGCGGTAGCCAGCAACCGGCCAAGCAGGTTTTCCTTTATTTTATTAAAACACCTGAAAATAATGGATTTCTTCGATTATGTTCTTTGCGCCGATAAATTAGAGCACGGTAAGCCAGAACCCGAAATATTAAATAAGATAGTCAGGAGGTTTGCTTTTAAGAAATCGCAGGTTTTATATGTGGGGGACATGGTTATTGATGCGCAAGCCGGAAGGCGCTCAGGGGTTAGGACAATAATTGTAACCAGCGGCTCAAGCAGCAGGCTTGAAATTAAGAAAGAACATCCATTTAAGATAATTTCCGGAATCAGGCAGCTGGCGGATATACTTGGGCAGCAGGATAACCAGGTTTCCCTTGACAGCCAGCTTAATTGGTAATATATTAAAAATCAGTATGAAAAAAGGCTTTAAGTTATTTGGTTGCCTGGTTATATCTTTGTTTATCGCGGGATGCTTCTCAACAAAAATGCACCCTCCGGGAAGTAAATATCCGGCAGGGGAGCCCTTAGAAGGATATTCCGGACCTAAGGCCAGAATAGCGGTTAGCGATTTTGAATTAAAAACCTCCGGGCTTAATACGGAAACCGGACAGGCCCTAAAAGAATATTTTGTCAGTATTTTAAATAATACCAAACGTTTTATAATAGTCGCTCCTTCGGAAGCGGATCTCATTATTAGCGTTGGGATTATTGAATTTGTCCCGGAGAACTCAGGAGGAAAGTCCGGGATAGCAGGAGGCGGAAGCGCTGCCAGCAGTTTTATGGGCGGCTTATTGGGCGCCCCTTTGAACAAGGCAACCATGCAGTTAAACCTGCGTATCGTAGAACGCGCCACTTCAAATGTAATAAGCAGCCGGGATATCCAAAGTCAGGCTGTGGAAAATCCCGGTAATAAGATAAATACCCCCCATGATAAGGTTTTTAAGGCAGAGTTAAATGATTTCTCCGGAACTCCCATGGGTAAGGTTATCTATGAATGCCTGCTTGAAGCAGCGCGTTATACCGTCTTGAATGTACCATCAACTTATTACAAGGATTAAATATGGGAAAAAGAAAACGTAGAGGCAAACTTAACTGGCGTTCCAAGAAAGCCAATAAAGGCAGAAAACCCTGTTTAGGTTAATTCCCTATATATGGTTTTAATTTGGATCCTGGGCAGCACTACCATAGTCAGTCTTATATCCCTGGTGGGTATTTTTACCCTTTCCATCAAGGGCGATCTTTTGCATAAGATTCTTTTTTGTCTGATTGGTTTTTCCGCAGGCGCCCTCATCGGAGGCGCCTTTCTGCATTTGCTCCCGGAATGCCTGGAAAACAATAAAAGCAGCACGGTATTTTCCTACCTTATACTTGGCATCATAATCTTCTTCCTGATGGAAAGATACCTGCATTGGCGGCATTGCCATGAGGAAGGTGCCTGTAAAATCCATGCTTTTACTTATCTGAACCTGGTGGGTGACGGGTTCCATAATTTTATCGATGGTATGGTTATTGCCGCAAGCTTCATTGTTTCTTTAAAGCTTGGCCTGGTTACAACTTTGGCAATTATATTGCATGAGATTCCCCAGGAGTTAGGGGATTTTGCCGTTTTGGTATACGGAGGTTTTACCAGGAAGAAGGCGCTTTTATTTAATTTTGCATCAGCGCTTATGGCGGTGGTTGGAGCGGTAATCGGGTATTTTATAACCGATCTTGCCGGTAATTTTTCCAATTTTATCCTGCCGTTTACTGCCGGAGGCTTTATTTATATCGCCACCAGCGACCTTATCCCGGAGCTGCATAAAGAAAATGACCTTAAACGCTCAACCGCTGCCTTTTTTGCCTTCTTGCTGGGAATAGCTTTTATGGCATTAGCAAAGAATTTCTTACCAGAGTAGCAAGCCATTGAAATCAGCTTAACATGAAGATAAAAGCATTGGCATTAATTTCCGGGGGCCTGGATAGTTTATTGGCAGCCAAACTTATAAAAGAGCAGGGTATTGAGGTTATCGGAGTACACTTTAAAATACCTTTTTGCAAGCTTGATATTAAAAAAAGCCTTCCTGATATAGGGATAAAATTAATCGAATTTGATTTAGATACCGATTTTCTATCGCTTATAAGTAGTCCTCGCTATGGCTTTGGCTCTAATATGAATCCGTGCATTGATTGCAAGATACTCATGTTTACTAAGGCCAGGGAATTATTGCAGGAACTAAAGGCAGATTTTATCGTTACCGGAGAGGTTTTAGGCCAGAGGCCGATGTCTCAAAACAAGCAGGCCTTAAGGTTGATCAAACAGAGGAGCGGACTTGATGATTTATTGCTGCGGCCTTTGTCCGCTCAGTTTTTCAGCCCGAGCTTAGCGGAAAGAGAGGGCTGGGTCAGGAGAGAAAAACTGCTTAATTTTAACGGCCGCATACGCACTCCGCAGATGCAATTGGCGGAGAAATTAGGCATAAGCAAGTATGCTAATCCTGCGGGTGGATGTTTATTGACCGATCCTTGTTTTTCTAAAAGATTAAAAGAACTCCTTCAGCATAGAGAATTAAACCTGGACAATCTTGCGCTTTTGAAAGTGGGCAGGCATTTTCGTTTAGAAAACAACTCCAGGCTGGTTGTGGGCAGGGATGAAGGGGAGAATAAGCTGCTTGTACAATTAGCTGTGCCGGGAGATTGCCTGTTTTTCCCGCCAAAGGATTTAGCCGGGCCAACTTCATTGGCCAGAGGCTTAATCACTCTGGACCTTATCCACCTGTCTTCGCAAATAACCTGTTCATATTCCGATTCTGCCGGCTTAAAGGATATGGAAGTTTCTTATCGGCATATACCTGGAACTAAAGATAACTTGTATAAGGTTGCCTGTTTGCCAAAAAGCAGATTTGTGCATTTATTAATATGAAAGAAGCCCTGCTCTATGCCCATTTAGAATCTGAAAAAGTGCACTGCAGGCTTTGCGCGCACAGTTGTATAATCCAAGAAGGAAAATTCGGTTTTTGCGGGGTAAGGCAGAATATCAAGGGCGTTCTATATACTCTTAACTATGGAAAGCTGGTTGCCGTTAATGTAGACCCGGTTGAAAAAAAACCGTTGTATCATTTTTTCCCCGGTACCCTTGCTTTTTCTATTGCCAGCCGGGGGTGTAATTTCCGCTGCGGATTTTGTCAAAATTGGCAGATATCACAGTTTAACCCCCGTACGCTTGCGCTCTCAGGGCCTGCACCGGATAAAAAATTAATGGGGGAGGATTTTAGCGCAAAGAAAATTGTCAGCTTAGCTAAACAGAACAACTGTAAAAGCATAGCCTACACTTATACTGAGCCGACGATTTATTTTGAATTCGCCCTGGAGACAGCAAAGCTAGCAAAAGAAGCGGGTTTATATAATATATTCGTAAGCAATGGTTATATGTCTCCTGAAGCCGTTGATCTGCTCAAGCCTTATCTGGATGCGGCTAATATTGATTTAAAATTCTTCAAAGACGCCTCTTATCAAAGAATTTGTTCTGCCCATCTTAAGCCGGTGCTTGATTCAATCTTGAACTTAAAGGAAGCCGGGGTCTGGATTGAGATTACCACTTTGGTTATTCCCGGCGAAAACGACTCTTTGGAAGAGCTTTCCGGGATTGCCGGCTTTATTGCCGGAGTAAACAGGGATATCCCATGGCATCTTTCCCGCTTTCATGCGGATTATAAATTTGATTCTTATCAGGATACTCCTGAGCATACCCTGAAATCGGCCTGCGATTTAGGCAAGAACGCGGGGTTACGTTATGTATACGCCGGTAATGTAACCTCATGGGGCCAGGATACATTGTGTCCTGCATGCAAGAAACGGCTCATTAGAAGAGAAGGGTTTAGTATAAGCGAGATGAACATAGCGGAAAATAAGTGTATTTTCTGCCGAAAAGATTTAGCCGGAGTTTTTAACCGGCCCTAAGCCTTAAAAATGAGTATTGACAGATACAGGCCTTAGAGGTAAAATAAATTATAAAGCAGCTCACCTTAACAATATTACCCCTATAAGACAATAGGGGTAATATTTTACCTAAATATATGCTGGATAGAAACAGTCAATTTAATCCTAAAAAGTGTATTGT
>JAQUSM010000110.1 GCA_028715095.1 Candidatus Omnitrophota bacterium | reverse complement strand
TTCCGATCTCTCGGTTTTTTATTTAATATCTTTTTAAAGAGTTTCGGAAACGTTTTATTAAATTAAAACCAAATGTCCTTAAACAGAACAAAGATTATGAAAGCATCTGCTGGGGTAAGGGGAAAACTATTTTTTGTTTTTTATACATTAGGTAATGACAATGCATAAAAACCCTGAACAAGAAAACCAGGCAGAATTAAAAACAGACCTTCAGGAACAGGAGAAGGCGGCCTTTAAGTCCAGCTTCAAGGCTTGGATTAGGGTTGTAGCTTTCATAGTTGTTGCAGTCTTTCTTCCTGAACAGGTAGCGCAGGCCGTAGAATATGACTGGCGGGTCCTCTGGCAGAAACCCGGTTCATTAACATCATACTCCCCAAACTTAACAAAAGACCTGCGTCAGCTTGACATACCAATTGCGATCAGGGATATCCTCAAAGACATTGCCGGCAAACCTATAAACGCCATAAAAATCTCACCCACCTTAACCATCAATTTAGAAAAACCGTTAAATATATCTAAGCAAAGAATCGATGAAATCTACAATTGGCTTGTTGGCAAGCCCTGTGGCTCAAAGGCCCTTTATGATCTCTTGGCTTACAAAGGGATTGCTGCGCAGGAGCAGGATATAGCAGTAATGGCCCTGACCACAGATATTTTAAGCGGGGTATTAAAGCCGGAAGGCAATCCAAAGATTATCAAGAATTCTCTTTACGCTTTATCCCGCGCCTCTGAATTTTTCGGAGTCAAGCTTTTTCCCGTAAAATTGGATTTGAAACAGGCGTTGTCACAGAAGGTGGCTGCCTCTGTTTTGCCTTTTATTGCCCATCTAAAGAAAGACCACTACATTTTAGTAACTCGCATAACCGATGAAAAAGTCTATTTTGCGGATGAGCACAAAGAGGAATTCCTGCCTAAAGCTAAATTCCTGGATAAATTCAGCGGGTATGCGTTGGTCCCCTCGCTCGTAGATTCGTTTCAGCTGCTTACTGATAAAGAAGCGCAAGATATAAAGGGCGCAGCGGCAGAGGATGTGGCAGATTTTTATTACCAGATAGAAAATTATGGCGATTATGATGGGGGAAATTATAATTATGATTACTCGGATATGCCGGTTAACGATATGCCGGTATATATGCCTACTAATTACGAGGCGCCTTCAATTCCTGATTTTTCCAATTACAATTACAATGCAAATTACGATATAAATAATGCGATTTCAATAGCTCAAAACGGAGGGACTGTCTCAATCCCCACCTCAATTGGTTCTACCGTGCTTTATAATGACGCGGGCATGGTCAAGATGGAGGTTTACAATGACGACCTGCGCACAGTCAATGTAAGCCAGGTGGCTGATAATTTAACAATTCCGCTTGCGCAGGGTAGCTGGGATAACAATAATAATTATTATCTTAATGATTTCGCGCAGACTGGCGGTAATACTTTCTATGCTAAGGATTCTATGGGGGCAATACAGTCTACCGGATACCAGGCAGAATCCGCAGCTATCGCGGCATTAGACCAGAGAATTTCTAAAGTAGCATACACTATCCCCAGTGCCCCTACTCAAAACATAGCTTCCAATTCTTATGGAAACGCAATTGCAATGGCTCAAAATGGACAGACTGTTGCGATTCCCACTTCAGTCGGTTCCACTGTGTTTTATAACGATAAAGGCATGGTCAAGATGGAGGTTTACAATGACGACCTGCGCACAGTCAATGTAAGCCAGGTGACCGACAATTTGACAATTCCGCTTGCGCAGGGTAGCTGGGATAACAACAATAATTATACCATGCATGATATTACCGTTTCAGGCGGCAATACTTATGCTATTCCAAATCTCCCAACGCAAGCTTCCAATCTCAATAGTGACGCAATCTCAAAAGCTCAAACCGTTACCGTTGGTAATGCAACTTTTAATAATGTGAAGCCGATTGACAATAACCCTATGGATATACAGGAGGGGATTATTCCTACTCATGTAGGTGAACGTATAGATGAGCATGGTAATAAAGTAGTGCAATATTTTGCGGATTATAGAGTACTTGGGAGAGGCCTGGAGGCGGTGGGCAGCGAACAGTTTTCAAATCCAGCCGGCGGTAAAGTAACCATTAGCGGAGATAATGTTACAGCGATTCGCATTGATGGTAGTGTAGTTTTGGGTGGAAGAAATCTTGATGGAGGCTCGACTGATTCAGCGGTGCAGAAGGTTTTTAATTCGGTTCCTTTGAATGATCCCAGCATGCCGTATCATTATGTGAATGCGGATATTGCTTCCGGCAGGCTGAATTATAATACCGTGGGATGGGAAAGGGTAACGGATCAAAGTAAGAATATCATCATGGGTTTAGAAAGCGGAAATTATTTTAGTGCTGTGGGATGGCATGTCGGACAATTAAGCGGAAATACGATTGCAGGTGAAGGTTGGACTACAGATTTTCTTGTGCGCAACTATGACGCGCTGCCCAATGTTTCTTTCGTAGCGGCAAGAGCAGCAGCTGATGGTAGTAGTAATTTTACTTTTGGTATCAGCGCGGTAGGCGAGGCAGCAAGTAGAATTTATAATAAGGCTAGTGAGGGCGGAAGTTTTGAGCTGATGCGCAGTGTTACATTTAATAATCCGAATTATAAGATAGATACCTCTTTTTCCGATGCGCAGATAACAGGAAAACTTATCGCTTACGTAAAGGACGATCCCTTAAAAGCGATTAATTTTTTCATTAGCGGACAGGGAAAAACAGTTTTTGCTGAAGGGCAGCCTGGTGATAAAGGCACGATGCATCCTGCGCTTTCAGATTATAATGCCAGGACTGTTGCCCGAACAAGCCCTATTAATAATAACGCGTGGAAGTTGGATGCTACAAATAAAGGCGAACAGCTTACATTTTATGGCACCATTGGTATGCAGGATAAAGATCGGACTACCGGTTTAACTTTGAATAGCAAGGGGGAAGGTACAAATTATCAAAATATTGGTGGCTATGCTAATACTCCGCTGGATAAATATGTGGCAGTTCCTACGGGGTATAGATTGTTAAATGCCAATAATACACTTAAAGTCATGCCGACAGATGCAAAGGAAATTCAATGGAGGGATCTTTCCAGGGGGGGTGTAGATTCACCGGATAATGTCAATTACTGGTCACCAGAGTCTTTTGCCGCTAGATTTCAGGCAGAAGGCGTAAAGCTGGGTATTAACCGGAAGGTTAGCACGGAAGGTGTTTATTTTTCTTTGTATGAGCCCAAACTTGATACATCCGGCGGTAAGTATAAATTGGAAGATCTCTTGTCGACATCGGGAGGAAAGAGTACAAATTCACCAAAATATAATTTATTTGAAAACCAGCTTTATAATGCCGGAAAGTTCAGCAAAGAAAAAGTGGGTATGCAGGAAGGGTTTCCTGAATATAAAATATGGGTAGATTTTAACAATGGAGGATTTAAAGTTGAAACAAGAGATTTAACTATGGGTTCAACTACTCCGTTGGAACGCACAACCGCTTATCAAACAGTAAGCCGTTACGCTGTTTTTACCGATAAAGTTTCTTATGCTGATCCTGACAGTAAAACACATGATTTAAATAATTCAAATCTTAGCATCCCAGAAAAGTATCACGCGCAATTCGGGAAATTTCTGGATGATAATCCTAACATTATCCCTATTTCAAAGTCAACCGGCTTAGGTGTTTTTCAATGGTTAGCCAATGCCCAGGGCCTGGATATGACATTCTCAAAAAATAAGTCCGGAGAGGTTACCGGAGGCTTAACCAACCAGCAAGAGCCGTATCTAACGAGCAATCAGCAATATAAGGCGAATATGTTTAAGTTCGGTTTACAAAAAGATAATCCTATTGTCTTGCCTCAATATCGAGGCCAGACCGCCGGCGGAAATAAGGAAAGCCTTACCGGAGTACTTTTAGGTAACAACCAGGGAAAGATAACTTTCTTCGAGAGGGATTTGATAACACAAAAAGGCATACAGCATTCAAACTTCTCAGTAGGCACCATTTACGCAATTGCTCAAATTGAAGGCCAAAAGGATTTGTTAGGCATTCTTCGTCCGCGCGCCGAAGACGTGGGAGAGGATATAGATAAACGCATTAAAGGCGCAGGTGATCTTATGGTGCTTATTCAGCCATTGAAAAATGCCACGGTTAATTTAATAAATAACAACCAGGCAAGCATTGCTTTTGATGGTTATTCTTTTAGTGTGTCTCCGTCTCTTGCTTCTAATACAAAAAGCGGAAGGGATATTAAAGACAGAGAGGGATTCTTAGAAACAGTAAAATC
>JAQUSM010000109.1 GCA_028715095.1 Candidatus Omnitrophota bacterium | reverse complement strand
GGAAAGGTTTTTATGATTGCGTTATTTATTTTAGTGCCGTTTATTTTATTGCTGATTTTAAATCTGCCTTTTAAATTCTTAAAAGCGCAGATTGCCTTTTGGTTAAGCGGCGCCCTGTTTTTAACCCAGTCGCTATTGGTTTTAATGCATCCATGGCTTGCCTGGGGTAATTATCCCGCAGCATTGGGCCGGTTTCTGGTATTTAAATTGTGGCTGGATCCACTGGCCCTTATCATGCTTTTTACTATCGGGGTAGTGGTGTTTGTCTCGCTTTTAGTGGGAAAGAGCACAATTAGTACAGAAAAGCGCAGTTTTAATTTTATTAATCTGCTTTTGGTTTCATTTATCGGCATGAATGCTACGGTATTGGCTGCAGATATTTTCTCTTTATATGTTTTCGTTGAGATTACCGCCGTAGCGGTATTTGTGCTTATGGCCATAGAGAAGAATCGGTTTGCGATAGAGGGGACTTTTAAATACCTGGTTTTATCGATGCTTGCCAGCATATTCATTTTAACTTCCATTGCTTTCTTTATTCTTGCAGCCGGGGAGGTTTCGTTTGCGGGAATCCATAATGCATTCTTGGTAAATTCTAATATTGTTTTGCTTAATTTTGCTGTCGCCTTATTTCTATGCGGTTTGTTTATTAAATGCGGAGTAGTGCCTTTCCACGGCTGGGTGCCGGATGCTTATTCTGAAGCGCAATCTGCAGTTTCTGTGCTTTTATCCGGAATTGCCACTAAAATAACCGGTGTATATGTATTAATGCGCCTGTTTAGCTCGGTTTTTGTTTTAAAGGATTCTTTTCATAATATAATTATGTTAATTGGGGTAATCTCTATTGTATTGGCGGCACTGGCCGCATTCAGGCAGAACAATATTAAACGCATGCTTTCATATTCCAGCATAAGCCAGGTAGGTTATATTGTGTTGGCCATAGGCTGTGCAACTCCTTTGGCAATTCTTGGGGCGATATTGCATTTCTTTAACCATGCAATCTTTAAATCCCTTCTTTTTGTTAATGCTGCGTCGCTGGAGAAAAAATTCGGTTCTACCGACATGTCAATCATTACCGGCCTGGGTAACCAATTGCCGGTAACCAGCGGGACCTGGCTGGTGGGCTTGCTTTCAACTGCAGGTATCCCGCCGCTTTCTGGTTTTTGGAGCAAGTTAATCATTATAATTGCTCTTTTTAATGCGCAGAGATTTACTTATGGCTGGATTGCTTTATTAGCCAGCGTGTTGACCTTGGGGTACTTTCTTTTTATGGAACGCAATGTATTTTTCATTAAAACAGAAGCAACTCTTGTAGATAAAGGGGGAGTCTCTTTTGGCCTGAAGTTCTGTGAAGTATTGCTTGCTGCTATTACTATCGGGGTGGGTTTGGGGTTTCCTTTTATTTTAAACAGTCAAATTCTGCAATTAAAGGGTTTTTTGCACTAAGATGGCACTTGATTTAATATTATTATCAGCGTTACTTTTATCTGTGACCTGGACAGTGATGACCGTCAGGCTCGTGCGCTCTGTTGTGGGTTTGGCATTAACCAGCGCGATACTGGCTGTGATAATGTACCGGCTTAATTCTCCGCTGGCAGCGGTCTTTGAGCTTTCTGTTTGTTCCGGGCTTATTTCAGTTATTTTCATTACTACGGTAAGCTTTACCCAGCGCATAAGCAAGGAAAGACTTATTATACGCAGGAAAGAGAGGTTGCTCAGATTTTTGTATTTACCTTTTATTATCATTATTGCAGGGCTATTATTGGTGCGATATTTAAAGATTCCGCAATTTGGCCTGCCTGAGCCTTCGCAAGTGGCAGACGCACGCGTAGTCCTTTGGAACATGCGGCATTTGGATCTATTAGGGCAGGCGATTATTATAATTGCCGGAGTCTTCGGAGTAGTTGTCTTTTTTAAGGAGCCGAATAAATGAACCCGGATACTTTTGAGTTATTCAGGTATTTTATTATTTTCATCATTCTGATATTTATTGCCGGAGTTTATTGTGTTTTAATCAGTTTTAATTTGATCCGCGTTTTAATTGGCTTGGAGATTTTAATAAAAGCAGTAACATTATTAATCATATTGGCAGGCTATATCTGTGACAGGGTCGCACTGGCCCAGGCAATCGTGCTTACCTTAATTGTTATTGAAATTGTGATTATGGTTGTTGCAGGAGGGGTTGTGCTGTGGGCTTTTAAATATAATAAAACTATAGACCCCAGGCGCCTGAGTAACTTGAGAGGGTAAAGATGCCGGATATAATTTTATTTTCTCCACCGGTAGTTTTTATAATAGTATTCTCGGCTATGCTTATCTTATTTGCCGTTTGTTCACGCAACGCATTCCGGAAAAAGGAACAATCATCGGGAGCAAGAAAGGCATATGCATGCGGAGAGGATTTTAAGGGGCATTTTATCCAGCCGGATTATAGCCAATTCTTTCCTTTCGCCTTTTTCTTTACAATTTTACATGTAGTTGCTTTGATCATTGCTACAGTGCCGGCGGAGACGGTGGAGATATTCGCCATTGCTGTTGTTTATGTAGCTGCCGCAATAATCGGGCTTCTAATCTTACTAAAGAAATAACTATGGGAATAATCTCTAAAATAATCAACTGGTCGCGCCTTAAATCACCCTGGGTTTTGCATTTTAATACAGGCGCTTGTAATGCCTGCGATATAGAAATTATCGCCGCGCTTACCCCGCGTTATGACCTGGAACGTTTCGGCGTGGTACTCAAAGCGACTCCGCGTCATGCGGACATACTTTTATGCTCTGGGCCGGTAACCAGACAAATAGAAAGCCGCTTACTGCGGATATATGAACAGATGCCTGAACCTAAATTTGTGGTTGCAATAGGCACTTGTGCCTGCAGCGGAGGGGTTTTTAATGGTTGTTATAACGTATGCGGAGGGATAAATTCGGTTTTGCCCGTATCAGCTTATATCCCGGGTTGTCCGGCCAGCCCCAAAGCCATAATTGATGGTGTGGTAAAACTTTTACAAAGCCTGGAAGTGAAGGAGGCAAAAAAATGAACGAAGAAAAGATTAAACAGGAACTGGAAGATAAATTTCCCTGTTTGAAAGACGCGGTAAATATTAAGCGGAAAGGCCGCATATTTGCGCAGGTTCCTTTAGGTGAATTTGATGCAGTATTTGCTTATGCGGTAAAAAAAATGGGTTTTTTGGCGCTCTCCGCGATAACAGGCCTGGACAGAGGGGATGGAATTTTCGAAGTAATCTATCATCTCAATAAAGAAGGCAGGGTATTGTTGAATTTGAATGTAAGCTTGGATAAAGGAAATCCAGAGGTAAATACCGTTACTTCATATTGTCCCAGCGCGGATATCTATGAGAGAGAGCTTATGGATTTGCTGGGGATTAAGGTAAGCGGCCTTGTCCCGGGGCACAGGTATCCTTTGACTGATGATTGGCCAAAAGGTGAGTACCCATTACGTAAAGATTGGAAAGGAAACAGCGGGAAACCCAGGGAGGCGAAAAATGCATGAGTCTGGAGATGTAAAGATTCCGATTGGACCTCAGCATCCGGCATTGAAAGAACCGGAGAGTTTTTTGATCAGCCTGCGCGGAGAGAAGATAACTGCATCCAGCGTAAGATTGGGCTACAACCACCGTGGCATAGAAAAAGCATGCGAAGAAAGGACCTATACTCAAGGATTATATCTTATTGAGAGGATCTGCGGTATTTGTTCACATTCCCACTCTACTTGTTTTGTGCAGGCAGTGGAAGAGATTGCCGGTCTTGAAGTTCCCGCCCGCGCTAAATATATCCGTACACTCATTGCTGAATTGGAACGCATGCACAGCCATCTTTTGTGGTTAGGTGTAGCCGGCCATGAGATTGGTTTTGATACGTTGCTTATGTATACTTGGCGCGACCGTGAAGTGGTAATGGACCTTTTAGCGGCGCTTACCGGGAATAGGGTCAATTACGGTATTAATACTATTGGAGGAGTAAGGCGCGACATAAACTTTAAACAAAAAGAAGAGGTCCTGAAGGCGATGGATATATTAGAAGAAAGGACTAAATACTATATTGATCTTGCCAAAGGCGAAACGACTTTGATTAAACGTTTGCAAGGGGTAGGAATATTGTCTCATGAAGATGCTAAAAAGTTAGATGCGGTTGGTCCTACCGCGCGAGCCTCGGGCATAGAGCGGGATGTACGAAAAGACGATCCCTATGCGGCATATGCCGAACTGGATTTTAAGGTGATCAGCGTTAACAGTTGTGATGTTTATGGCCGTACGCTTGTACGCTTGGGAGAATTGATGGAGTCTTTCGGCTTAGTGCGCCAGATTATGCATAAGATTCCCGATGGGCCTATTTTAGCAAAGGCGCCGCGCAAGATACCGGCGGGGGAAGTAGTAAGCCGTTATGAAGCTCCCCGGGGGGAAGATCTCCATTATGTCCGTTCCAACGGCACGGAAAA
>JAQUSM010000008.1 GCA_028715095.1 Candidatus Omnitrophota bacterium | reverse complement strand
GGTCATGCCGGACGCCTGGCTCCGGAGAAGAATTTAGAATTCCTAACAAATTGTATGGTTGAATTATTAAAAAAAGAGCCAAGAGCCCATGCCCTGATCGTTGGACTTGGCCCATCGGAACAAATGCTCAAAAACACCTTTGCACAAGCCGGCTTAGAAAAAAGACTGCATTTAACCGGAGTTTTACATTATCAGCATTTGGTGGATGCCTATTTTGCTATGGATGTTTTCGCGTTTGCTTCGTTAAGCGAAACGCAAGGAATTGTTCTTATTGAAGCCATGGCAGCAGGCCTTCCGGTGGTGGCCTTGGATGCGCCGGGAGCGCGGGAGGTGGTAGTTGATTATCACAACGGAAACTTGCTAAAAGAGATGGATCAGCAAAGTTTTGTTGACGCCCTTATTTGGGCTTTATCCCGGAATCCTGAAGAGATACAAACCACAAAACAGGTCACAAGAATGATAGTGCAGAAGTACCCGATTAATTCTGCTGCTAAGCACATGTTAGAAATTTATGAAAGAATTAGATCAAGAAAAGCTGTTTCTTTAGGTAAGAAGAATAGCTCACGCTATCTCTTCCAGTGGCGTATGAAAGCGGAGCTGGATATCTACTATAATTATATTAAATCCGTAGTTACATCAGTGTTCGAAGGAGGTTTTCAGAAAACAGAGCCTAGAAAGATTATCGATACGACTGGAGGAGCTCCTTCAGTAACTACACCTTGTCCTGCGGGAGAGAGTGTTGACGATCGTTGCGTAACTACTGAGGACGGGAAGCGTATAGCTTTAACTCATGTTAAAGGAGGTTTTTCTAAGGTTATGATTATTGCGCATGGGTTTTATAACAATAAGGATACATTTTTATTCCGGGGAATGGCTGAGGCGTTTAGTAAAGAGTATGATGTTATTGTTTTTGATTTTCGAGGGCATGGAAAGAGCAGTGATAAGTTTAGCTGGACAGCTCATGAGCAAAAAGATTTGCAAGCGATTATTGCCTATGCCAAAGAAAACCACTATATGAAAATCGGCGTAATCGGGTTTTCACTTGGAGCGGCGGTCGCTTTGATTGAAGCGAGTAATTATCATAACATTGATAGCTTGATTGCCGTCAGTACTCCGGTAGATTCAAAAAGTATCAATTACCATTTTTGGGAAAAAGATATGTGGGAAGATTTAAGACTAAATTTTGGAATCAAAGGGCAGGGTAAGGGAGTTAGGCCTGGTAATCCTTTTTTAAAAAAGATCCGGCCCTTGGACATCGTTGATAAGGTGTCGCCTGCGCCGGTACTTTTCCTTCATGGCGAAAAAGACTGGCTTGTCAAGCCAAGCCATAGCCAGCGTTTATTTGAAAAGGCGAAGGAACCCAAGGCTCTGACAATTATTAAAGATGGCGGCCATGCGGAAAGGATGTTTGATGTTTTTCCCGATCAGTTTATGAAAATATGTTTAGATAGATTCAGGGAGACTTTATAGTAAAACTTAGACTCTTGAGAATATGAAAACTAAAAAAATACTTATTTTATCAGTGATGGCTGTACTAATTTTTATAAATAACAATTCATCAAGATCAGAAGTTGATAATAACGGTTATGCCGGAGAGACTATTCAGTATCTCATTAAACCTACCGGAAAATCAGAATATAAAAATATTGGAACGGTTGTTTTAAAAGGAAAGCAGGTGAGTTTAATAACGCTTAAGAGCAAGATATTATTCATCGAGGTTATGGAAAAGATTTTTTACGATCCGGAAAGTCTATTGCCATATAGAACGGAGCGCGCTACTTCAGGTTTTTGGGTTAAAGAATATAGAACCGAAGATTACGACCAGAATAATTTTACGGTCTCAATAAAGATATTTAAAGGCTTAAAATTGGTGAAGGAGAAGATAATCAAAGCAAACGCGCCGATTCAAAATGTGAATTTACTTCTTTTTTACCTGCGTAAGCAAGCCGATTTTAAAATAGGCTGGCATTTTACTGCGGTGGTTCTCGAGGAACTTAAGCTCTTGAAAGTTGATTTAAAGTTACTCTCAATAGATGAAATAACAGTACCTGCCGGTAAATTCCAAGCTTACCATTTTAAAAGTGTTCCCGATAAGTTTGAAATATGGATGGATAAAAACACCCCGCAAGTCGCTCTCAGAATAAAACTAAAGAATGTTATTGATTGTTTTATTTCAATGAAAGGGTATAGCCGTTCACAATGAAAAACAAAGAGAAAAATAATAAATTGCTTAAGGAAAAGAATTTCTTTGATGGGATCAAGTTTTGGCATAAACAGATATCAGAATTGGGAGATTTAAAATCCCAGCTCAAACGTCATAAAGCAGAATCGGAAAAATTCCCCCAAAAACTCCAGAATCAGGTGGAAATTCGCACCGTCGCGGAAAGAATGATTATTAAGCAGCTCCACCAGGAAATCGAACAGCGTAAGAAAACAGAACGATTAGCCCAGGATGCCCGTAACTATGCCGAAAATATCATCGACACTGTGCGTGAGCCCTTGATTGTTCTGGATGAGAAGTTAATGGTAATTTCAGCCAATCGTTCCTTCTACCAGGTCTTTAAGGTAAAGCCCGAGGATACCGAGAAGAAGTATATCTATGATTTAGGTAATCGCCAATGGGATATCCCGAAGCTGCGGGAGTTGCTGGAGAAAATACTTCCCAAGGTTACAAACTTTGACAACTTTGAGGTTGAACATAATTTTCTTGATATCGGCAAGCGAATAATGCTTCTTAATGCGCGTAAGATTTATCGGGAAACTAACCACACGCATTCTATCCTTCTGGCTATAGAGGATATTACCGAGCGCAAAGAGATAGAAACCGGACTGGAAAAAACCCGAAAAGAGCTGGAGATCATTAAAAAATCCGCAGATGATGTCAGTGAATTCGCTGAGAGCGTTATCAATACTGTGCGCGAATCATTGATTTCTTTAGATAAAGACCTCAGGGTGGTCACGGTCAGTCGTTCTTTCTATGAACTTTTTAAAGTAAAACCTGAAGAGACCGTGGGGCAGCTTATTTATGATCTGGGTAATAAACAATGGAATATTCCCAAACTGCGGGAACTGCTGGAAACCATACTTCCTCAAAAGGCAACCTTTGATAACTATGAGGTGGAACACGATTTTTCGACCATTGGCAGGCGTGTAATGCTTTTAAATGCCCGGCAAATTGAACGAGGAGCAGGTAAGGAGCGGATCATCCTTCTGGCTATCGAGGATATTACTGAGCGCAGGGGGGTAGAAAAGGGGCTGGAAAAAGCCCATGGAGAGCTACAGGAGTTAGCCACCGAGTTAAAACGTGCCACCCGGGCAAAATCCGAATTTCTTGCCAACATGTCGCATGAGCTTAGGACCCCGCTTAATTCCATTAATGGTTTCTCTGAGATATTATACGATGAGACTTTCGGGTCGCTGAATGAGAAACAGAAGAAATACGTTGAGTATGTTTTAACCAGCGGGAAGCATCTTCTCTTGTTGATAAACCAGATACTTGATATGTCAAAAGTTGAAGCCGGGAAGATGAAGCTGACATTATCCAGTTTACCCATAAAAAGCCTGTTAAACGATATTTCACTGCTTGTCGCGGATATGGTCAGTAAGAAGAAGCTTCAAATGTTACTTGAGATAGCCGAAGATCTGCCGAATATTGAAGGAGATGAGCTTAAGATAAAGGAGATACTTTACAATCTGATTTCAAACGCGGTTAAATTTACCCTTGAAGGTGGTAAAATCGGCATGCGCGCGAAAAATCTTGGTTCTGAGATAGAAATAGTGGTTTGGGATACGGGGGTGGGTATTGCTTCTGAAAATATGGGGAAAATATTTGAAGGGTTTTTTCGTGTCGATACCCCATATTCCCGGGTAACTGAAGGGACTGGACTTGGCTTGCCGCTTTCCAAAAAACTGGTGGAGCTACACGGCGGGAAGCTTTCCGTAGAATCCGAGGGGTTAAATAAAGGTATGCAAGTCAGGTTCACTTTGCCGATTATACACAGGGAGGCGGTGTAATATGGGGAAGAGAGCTTTAATTGTCGATGATAATGGAAATAATCTGACGCTAGAAAAAGACCTTTTGGAGGTCGCCGGTTTTGAAGTATTTACAGCTCAAGATGCTTCCAGCGGGGTAGCCATTGCCAGGGAAGAAAAACCGGATATCATAATTATGGATGTACGGCTCCCGGATATGCGCGGCAGCGAAGCTGCCAAAATATTGCGTCAAAACAAAGAGACAAGCAGTATTCCAATAGTTTTTGTGACTGCTTCGGTTATGGACAGTGAATTAAAGGAGACAAAAAACATAGATAATAGCGGATTCATAGCTAAGCCGATAAATACACGCACCTTTGCGGCAGAGATCAGTAAATTCATTAAGGGGTAGAATATGAAAGACAAGCCAGTGATTTTAGTTGTTGATGATCAGTTCCAGAACATTGAACTTCTCGAAGCGTATCTTGTCCCACAGGGCTATGAAATTGTCAAGGCGTCTAGCGGTCAAGAAGCGTTTGAGAAGATTTCCAAGAATCAAATCGACCTGATTCTGCTGGATGTGATGATGCCTGGGATATCTGGTATAGAAGTGTTGGAGAAATTGCGTGCTGATGAAAAGCTTAAGGCGATCCCGGTGGTGATGGTGACTGTACTTAAAGAGACTGAAGATAAGTTAAAGGCCCTTGAAGCAGGATGCGATGATTTTATCTCTAAGCCATTTGATAAGATTGAATTGTTAGCAAGAGTTAAGTCTATACTCAAGATAAATTATTATATCAAGCAGCTAGGTGAAAAAGATAAATTTAAGGAAGTAGTTGATAAAATAAGCGATGGCATTGCAATATGCCGTCACGATTATACAATTAAAGATAGCAATCCGGCGTTTTTAAAATACTTAAATATTAGCGATCCGGCGAATGTTAATCTGTTTGAAACTCTATTTACGAATTTTTCTGTTTCTATAAGTAAAGAAGCTCTTACGGATTTAGCAATCGCGCATAAAACATTTGATGTTATGCGCCAAAAATCAGAAACGGCAGAGGCGTTATATTTAGAAGCAAATATGGACCTGATAAAGAATTCAGCTGGAGAATTATTAAGCATTATTTTTATTTTGCGGGATGTTACTGCAACGCGCGAAGAGGAGTTTCTAAAACAGGATACTTTAACTCTTCTTTCGCATAAACTGCGTACCCCCTTGGGGGTGATTAATGGAAACGTATCATTGCTTCAGGACGGGTCATATGGCCCGCTTAATGAGGAACAAAGAAAAGTTATTGATAGCGTATCCAAACAATCCTCTTTACTTATATCAATTGTGGAGGAGCTGCTTGGGTTTACTATAGCAGGCGGCCACTCCTCATGACACATATAAACATACAACTTCCAGGAGGTGAACATGATGAAGAAACATATTAGGGGATTTAGTATTTTGGTTTTAGGGATTGCCGTTATTGCACTTAGCGGCTGCGCTACATGCGGGACGCCATACCGCAGGGAAATATCTCATAATCCCAAGTTAGCAGAAGCGAATGCGAGCTATAAAAAAGCCATAAATTGGCTGGATAAGGCAGAATGTTCTTCGACACCCTTTCAGGCGAAAGAATCTTATTCTACTGCAGGATCTTATCTTTCAGATGCTATTTTTAAATTAAAAGAGCAGGGAAACAATAACGATATTGACGTTTCCGAAGACGTGTATTATTGCGAAAAGATTAAAAGAGAAACAGACGTTAAAATAGGCGCGATTGAAAGAGCGAAGTAATCTTTGCAAGGGTGGACATTCTTGCTTCGCCTTTGGCTCCGCAGGATTTCGCTGTGTAGAGGATAACCTTTTTGTTTATTTGTTTATGGAGAGGTCGTCTTCTTGTGTAATATTACTTCCCGTTTTTAGAGGGGGTAACTAAAACGGAAAAGGCGGGGGAGGTGTTTTCTTCTGTTCAAGCGTATGGATATCGAAGCTAAGGTTACGCAGTTGTTTGGCAATGCCCGCGGTTAAGGCAACTATCCCAAGAGTAATAATTCCTCCTACTGCCACGCAGGGAATTGTTCCAACCCAGGCAGCCACCATCCCGCTCTCAAAAGCCCCTAATTCGTTGGAAGCGCAGACAAAAATCCAATTAGCTGAAGCGATTCTGCCGCGTAATCCGTCAGGCGATAACAGCCTTACCATCGAACGCCTGATTACCATACTCACCCCATCAAAAACTCCGCTAAAAAATAAAGCAGCCATGGATAGCAGGAAATTCCTTGAGAAGGCAAAAATAATTATGCTTATCCCGAATCCGGCAATTGCCAGCAATAAATTACGTCCCGCTTTTTCAATCGGCGGATGGCGCGTTGCTATTAAAGTTATAATTAATGCTCCCAGCGATGGAGCGGCATTAAGCAAGCCTAATCCTTTAGCCCCAACGTGTAAAATATCATTAGCGTAAATCGGCAGCAAAATAATTGCCCCGCCGAAGAAAACAGAGAACAGGTCTAGCGCCATAGCAGCCCACAGAGGCTGGGTTTTAAAAACAAAACGCCATCCCGTGCCTATGCTTTTGAATAAGGATTCTTTCTTAAGTGGTATGGGGAGAGGTTTGGGTGATATTGCCGCGGTAAAAATCCAGGAAAGAATAAAACCGCTGGTTATTATAAGGTATGCTCCCGGAGCTCCCCAGGCATCAAATATAAAACCGATTGCCGCCGGCCCCAGGACAGAGCAGCTGATCCATGTGCTGCTTATCCAGGAAGAAGCGTTTACAGTCAGGTGCTTAGGGACAACCTGCGCTTCAAAAGCCGTATTGGCCGGGTCAGCAAATCCTCGTGCTACACCTGCGACAAAAATCATAGCATAAAGTCCTAAAAGTGAATTTAAATGAGTCTGCCAGGATATTATAGCCAGAATGATTGTGCACAGGCAGGAAGCTGCGCGGGTTATCAGGATGATCGTGCGGCGGTTAACATGGTCGGCGACATATCCTCCGAAAGGCGCGATTGAAATTGCCGGAATCGCTTCTATGAGCCCCAGCCAGCCGAGAGATAAGGGGCTATGCGTTATTTTATATATTTGAAATCCAATAACCACAGCCAGGGCGCGGCTTGCCAGCGTAAAAAATCCCACAGAGCCGATGAAAAGACGGATCTCGGAAATTTTCAACGTATCCCTAAAATCATGTTGTTTATTTTGATTAATCATGGGAATATATTTATAATACTAACCTGGTTGTCTGTCAAGCTGACAGATGTGAAGATAAACTATCTTACGAGGATATAATTACAGGCGCTATTTAATTACGAAGAACGCGATATGAAAGCGAGGGGGCTATGGATTCAAGAAGAAGGTTCAAGGAAATAAAAGAGCATTTTGAAAAAGAGACCGCTGTTTTTGACAAGCTCTTCTTTAAAGTAATGCCGCGCTATGAAGAGATGATGCAGGCCCTCATTAATGCCATGCCTTTTAATAAGAAAGACAGCTTAAGGATCATTGAGCTTGGCTGCGGCACGGGCAATCTAACCCGGGAAATTATTTCAAGTTATACGAATGCGCGTATTACCTGTATTGATATGGCGGATAATATGCTTAAGATGGCCAAAGCCAAGCTAAAGAATAATCGTAATGTTGCATTCTGGCTGGGTGATATCCGGGATTTTAATTATAAAGGAAAATATGATGCGGTTGTTGCGTCTATGGTGCTCCATCATGTTGAAGGCAAAGATAAGCCGGAATTTTACCGCAAGTTCTATAAATCTCTATCCAGAGGAGGGGTATTCTTGTGCTTGGATATATTTCTTTCTCCTAATAAGCATTTACAGGATTTATATATGGATAAATGGAGAGCATTTATGAAATCAAGCGGTTTGCCAACCAAGAAGATTAATGATATGATTACTAGGCATCAAAAAGAGGATCGTCCGGTTGTCTTTGAAGATGAACTCGCCATAATGCGTAAAACCGGGTTTAAATATGTGGATGTTATTCTGAAGCATTATAATTTTGCCGTTTACTCCGGCGTAAAATAATATAGTGTTTTAACGCAAGGCCTATAAATGGAATTTAAACTAAAGTCTGAATTTATTGAGTTGGATAATATGCTGAAGGTTTTAGAGCTTGTTTCCAGCGGCGCTGAAGCCAAGCAGCAGATCCAGGCAGGTTCGGTTAAAGTAAACGGAGAAGTTGAATCGCGTATCCGCCGTAAACTTCGTTCAGGAGATTGCGTGGAGTTTGCTGCTCAGAAAATTAACGTTATTGTATAAGGTTTGCGTAACAACAACAGGAGGATTAAATGGACCCATTGCTAAAGAAAATTCTTGAGGCTCCCGGCATCCCGGGCTATGAAAGCCAGATTGCCAGGATAATTTATGACGAACTTAAAAAAAGCTGCTCTGAAGTGCATATAGATAATTTCGGTAATGTGATTGCCAAAAAAGGCAAAGGTAAAAAGAAGATTATGCTTGCCGCGCATATGGACGAAATCGGCCTGATGGTCAAGCATATAACAAAAGAAGGATTTTTGTATTTTATAAAACTTGGCGGCATAGATGACAGGATCCTGCCTGCCCAGAGGGTGATAGTAAAAGCTAAAAAAGGCGACTGTCTCGGTATAATCGGCGCCAAGCCGCCGCATCTGCAAAAGGATGAGGAAAGGAAAAAGCCGCTTAAATATGAAGATATGTTTATTGATATCGGCTGCTCAAGCAAAGAAGAGGCAGAGAAAAAGGTAGAAGTCGGCGATGTGGTAATTTTTGAGCCTAATGCCGGCCAGCTAAACAATAAATTCTATTATGGCAAAGCTGTGGACAACCGGGTCGGCTGTTACGCGCTGATTAAAATAATGGAGAAACTTAAAGCTGACGCTGAAGTTTATGCCGTAGCTACAACCCAGGAAGAAGTAGGATTAAAAGGCGCGCGCACCTCGGCATTTAAAATTGACCCGGATTACGCTTTAGCTATAGATACTAATGTTGCCGGGGATACGCCCCAGATAACCGAAAGGGAATCTTCTCTAAAACTTGGCCAGGGCGTAGCCATAACCATTATTGAGGCCTCCGGCAGAGGGCTGATTGTGAATGAAAAAATAAAAAATCTTCTGGTGGATACCGCCAGGAAAAATAAGATCAAATACCAGATAGCTGTAATTGAGGGGGGCATGACTGACGGAGCGATCATACATATGAACAGGGAAGGCGTGCCTTCGGGAGTCTTGGCTATACCTGCACGGTATATCCATTCGCCAACCGGTGTTTTCCATATCGATGACCTGAACTCCGCCGTAGAATTATCCATCAGCTTTGTAGACAGTCTATGTAACTCATTGTAAATAATATAATTACATAACAAATACGTACGTCCATAATCAGCCCTGGCGTTTTGCCAGGGCTATACTATAGTAGAGGTAATCAAAGCGGATATTTCTATTGATATTACCGATATATTAAGATAAAATTAGTTTGCTCAAATTACTTCCCTTTTTTTTCAGCGGCGAAGGAGTATTTATGGATAATGAAGAATTTTTAGATAAAATAAAGCGCGCATACCTTATGGAAGAGGAGATGGCGGGAGAGCTTATCGACTTTTGCCAACCCAAAGCTTTACCGGAAGATCTACCCGAAAATGATCGCAGGCGCATAGAGGGCATCCTTACCGGCATCAAAGCCGATACCTTGCGCCATAAGAAAATATTATCGGACATAAGAGGTAGCTTATCATGACCATGGACCGCAAAACTCTAATCGCCAGATTGCGTCAGCTTCAGGCGGTGGATATGAATGCCCTTGCCATATATACGGAATTATCGGAGTTAGCTAAAGATGAAAGCCAGCGTAAAGTGTTTTCCGGCATAGCATCCGATGAGAGGCGCCACGTTGATTTAGGCAAAAAGATGCTATCGCTGCTGGAGAAATAAATTTGGACAAGAAGAGGAAGATAGAAGGCGGCAAGATCTTTGAGATCTTATTTATCCTTTTAGTAATTCCCACCTTTATCTTTTACTTTATAGGCCTGCGCTGGCCGGCCTTCCTGAATTACGCCTATTATTTTTTTGTATGGTTGTTTGTCTGCCAGGCTGGATTGTCGTACTTGTATTCCTTCAGCGCCTTCAGGCATAAAATATTTAAAGAATTACCCGCCGCGCAACACATCCCTGTCCCAAAAACCACTTTTATCGTCAGCGCCTATCTTCCAAATGAAATCGAGGTCATTGAGGATACCCTGCTGAATATTTTAGAGCGCATCCAGCGCCCCGAAGGCGGAATTGAAGTTATCCTGGCCTATAACACCCCGCATGTGGTGGAAGGAATAGAATCGCGCCTGAGAGAACTTGCGTATAAGTGGCCGGAACTCATATTGGCGAATGCTTACGGTTCAAGGAGCAAGAGCGAAAATTTAAATTACAGCCTTGAGATTGCCTCCGGCGAGATGATTGTATTACTGGATGCCGATCATCTGGTGGCCCCGGATTGCCTGAAGCGCGCCTGGCGCTGGCTGGATGAGGGCTATAGTGTGGTGCAGGGGAGATGCAAGATCCGCAATGGCAGAAAAAGCGCTGTTTCCGCGCTGGTGGAAATAGAGTTTGAGGCTATTTACGGGGTCAGCCATTACGCCAAGTCCCGGATCTTTGATTCCACTCTTTTCGGCGGCACAAACGGTTACTGGCGCAGTTCCATTATCAAAAAAATAAAATTTGATCCCGGCAGGCTTACCGAAGATATCGACACGACCCTGCGGGCCATACTTCAGGGGAATCATATTGTCCACGACCGCAGCATTATTTCTACCGAGTTAGCTCCTGAGACCATGGGAGGCCTGTGGTTTCAGAGGAAACGCTGGGCGCAGGGATGGTTTCAATGTTCGTTGAAATACCAGCCAGCTATCTTAATGAGTAAGTTACTTAATATATCCCAGAAGCTTATGTGGACGACCCTTTTGATGTGGCGCGTAATTTACGATATCTTGAGCCACTTTCTTTTTCCAGTGGTTTTTGCGTTCTGGTTAACAAGAGGAAGAATAGAGATACCGATGAACAGCTTCCTTTGGTTTTCTTTAATCTTTGTTATGCTCAGCGGCCCGTTTGAATCTCTGGTCGCCTACAAAAACGCTTCTCTTCCAAGAGCCCCTGCCTGGCAATATATTTACTACGCGTTTTTTGCTTTCTGGTATACATTATTCAAGAACACAATACAGGTGGTCGCGATAAGAGATGAGCTTTTAGGCAAGAGGGAGTGGGTTGTTTCGCAAAGGGAAAATTGATGCGTAAGAATTGTCCGTTTATAATCCTGGTATTCGTTATCTTGTTTTGCGTCTCGAGCGTTTACGCCGATGACAGTTTTAACGATTCCCTAAGCAAAGCCAGGAAACTTGTTGAGGCTAAATCTTATATTGCCGCCCTCGATGTCTACTCCGGGATCAGCGAAGGGTTACGCAGGGACCCCGGCCTGCTCATCGAGTGGGCGCGTGTTTATACCTATGCGGATAAACACGAGGAGGCAATAAAGCTTTTTGAAGAGGTGCGTTCGATGCATCCGGAACGCTCCGCTGAAATACTAAGAGAGTTGGCGGACCAGTATAAATGGAGCGGCAGGATTCCTGAATCAGTGAAAATATACAAAGAGATCATTGCTTCGAAGGTCGAAGACCCGCAGGTGTACCTGGGATTGGCCGAAGCTTTTCTATGGAATAATCAAAAAAGCGAATCACTGCGCATATATGAAGCAGCTCTTAAGCTTTGGCCGGATAATACGAATGCGCTTTTGGGCAAGGCAAACATTTTAAGCCTCCAGGACAAGCTTGAGGAATCATACTCGCTATATCAGAAGGTGCTTGATAAAGAACCCGGCAACCTGACTGCGCTTAATTCCCAGGCCAGGGTTTTAGTCTGGCAGGGATACCATCGTAAAGGTATGGGCCGTTATAAGCAGGTCTTGAAGCAATATCCTAAAAATCCGGATGCGATTGAGGGCATGGCTTTTGCTTTGCATTGGCTTGGAGATGATGTTGGCGCGGTTGAGAGGGTAAAAGAGCTGCTTGAATTTGAGCCCGGCCGCAAAGAGGCGCAGGATTTGTATTCTCAGATTAAGAATTCACAGTATCCGTTTTTCAGGCCGTATAGCCGTTTTACGGACGACAGCACCCCGCAGACAGTTTTAACCGGAGGCCTGCGTTCGGGATTGCATTTAGATTATACCACTTCAATTGACGGGATATATGAGCATCAGGTTTTGCGCAAAAAAGGTTCTGCCCAGCCGGCTATATCCGCAAACCGCCAGGGTGTAGGTCTAAGCAAGATCTTCGGGGATACCTTTGAATTCAATTCTTTCCTATACGAAACGCAATTTAATAAAGTTGATTTTAACCCGTTTACCACGAATACCTGGTTTACTTATAAGCCGGATGACCGCTGGCGTCTTGACGTTGCTTATGACCGGGAAACCTTTGAGGATAATGACGCGCTTAGAAATAAAATTATCACGAACAGCCCGTCAATTTCCATTGATTTCAGGCCGGATCGTTTCTGGTTTTTCAATGTAAGATATAAGCGAAGCTATTTTAGCGACGATAACCGGCAGAACCAGATTTTCGGTACAACCGAGTACCGCCTTTCGCATAAGCCTTACATTAAGCTTTATTACAACTACTATTATTCAAGCTGGGCTGAACCGGAATTAAGTAATGGCTATTTTAATCCCCGTTCGCTTCTTTCCCATGCCTTAGGTGTTTACACCGGCTTAGACCTTACCAGTAAATTATTCTTTGAAGCCAAGGCCTCCGGAGGTTATGAATTTCAGCGCAAGCCGGACACGCTTCATAAGAAATCAGACCATCCTACTGCTTATGTTGCCGCAAGCCTCAACTACCGTCTTACGGATAATTGGCTTCTTTCCGCATCAGGGGATTTCTTCACTACCTGGCCGGACCACGGCCAGCGCTCTTACCAGAAAAGAGGCGCTTATCTAAGTCTTACCTATAACTTTGGTGCCAGCCCCGTAGCCTTGCAAAACGGCGCCACAAGGCCATCCCGCTCTACCGGAGCTAATTAAAACCTTCCTTTTACCTATCTTAGTGGAAAAAAGTCAGAAAAATCAGGAATTACTCACTTTATTTTTTTATAATTGGTGGGAATATGTATCCAGGCAGATAGGAGGATACTATGAAAGTAATATATTGTTTGTCGTTAGGGTTATTATTTCTTTTATCGGGTTGCTCAAGTTTCCAGCTATCCAGCGAAAGGAAGCAGGAAATCGTGGATAAGATTTCCCCTAATGTGATTACGGTAACTTTTTGCGGCAATGCGTATATGGGCCAAAAGGAAGTTGAGAAATACGCGCTTCAGCGGGCTTCTTCAGAAACCCTTTCAAAAGGATACTCCTATTTTGTCGTACTGAATAAGGATGACAAATCCAGGATTTGCTCTTTAGTCTCCGGGGTGAACAAAAATAATTCTTACAGCGCTCCACCGGTTAATGATTCAGGAGATTTGGCCCAAACGGAATTTATCGAGCCGAATATAACATTGACCATTAAGTGCATAGCTGAAGGTGAAAAGATCCCGGAGAATGCGGTTGACGCTCAAAAATATTTAAATGATAATTTTCCCGGACTGGCAAAATAAAAGATATATTTTGTGTTACAGGTGAATGAATTGTTTAACCTAAAAAAAGGAGGAGGGAATGTTTAGGAAAGCGGCGATTTTTGTTTTTTCCGGATTTTTGCTCTTAAATATGTACGGTTGTTTTGCTTTGTTTGCGGGGGCTGTAGGCGGCGTAGGAACAGGTGTCTGGCTTTCCGGAAAATTAACCCAGCAATTTGATGCTACTTATGACCGCACAATACAAGCTACCGAATCGGCTTTAAGGTCTTTCAAATTTGAAATAGCTAAAGAGTCTAAAGAGGCCAATGTTGCGACATTTAGAAGCCACTATACCGATGGCAAGGAAATCTGGATTGATATTAGAAGAGTTACCGATACTTCTACAAAAGTAGAGGTTCGTGTAGGCGGGGTCAGTGGAGACAAGGCAGCCTGCACCAAGATTTTGAACAGGATCAAAGAATATTTGTAGACAGTCTATGTAACTCAGTGTGAATAATATGGTTACATAACAAATACACCCTACATAATATCCTACGCCTAATCACTCGAAGATTTATATAGCAAGATACCCGTAGCTAAGCGCGGCGCAGATTTTCTAAAATCTGCTTGCAGCTACGGGTATTAATTCGCGGACGCTTCGCTACAATTTACGTTCATTCGCTGCGCTCACTCCGTAAATTATCCGCTTATTAACAAAAAAGCCCCGTAATTTCCCGGGGTTTCTTTGTAGGTGATAGGCCTAATAGCTCCCGCTATCGTTCCTAGCCTCCTTGTTGCTTGTTACACTCTTGGTTCAATATAAGTATGCCACATGCCCACCCCATTTTCAAGTCCCCCCGAAAATATTTTTTTAAGACGGTTTATTTGGTTTTATAGTATAATAAACCCATGTTGCAAAGCACATCTATCCAATATCTTAAAGGTATAGGCCCTAAACGGGCAAAGAGCTTCTCCGCCAGAGGTATAAACACCATCGAAGATTTGCTGTATTATTTTCCCCGCCGCTATGAGGACCGCACAAATTTCTCCAGTATTTCCGAACTCAAGGAAGGCCAGGTCTATACCATAAAAACTGAAGTTTTATTCGGAGACCAGCGCAACTCCTGGCGCAGGCGCTCATTCAGTATAACTGAAGCGGTGCTGGCGGATAAAACAGGAAAAATCAATTGCGTCTGGTTTAACCAGCCCTACTTAAAAGAATACCTTAAGCCCGGGGTTTCTTTAATCCTTTACGGTAAGGTAGAGTTATATAACGGCAGAATGCAGATGAATAACCCGGAGTATGAATTTCTTGACGGGGAGGACGATGACTCGTTAAATATCGGCCGGATTGTGCCGATTTATACCCTGCCTAAGGGTGCCAGCCAGCGCAGCATGCGCCGTCTGATCAAGAGCGCCATGGATGAATTCCTGCCCAAAACCAAAGATTGCCTCACTTTTGATTTACGCAGCCGCAACAACCTGCTTAACCTGGCGCAGAGTTTATTGAACATACATTTCCCGCAGGACCTGGCCCTGCAGAAACAAGCGCTTATGCGTTTGAGCTTTGAAGAGTTTTTTATTTTTCAGCTTCCCCTTGTCTTAAGAAAACTAAAGCGCAAAGAAAAGAAAGGCATAAAGCATACTGTTAATGGCAAGCTGATCGAGGATTTTATTCTCCAACTGCCTTTTAAACTAACCAGCGCGCAGCAAAAAGTCTTAGAGGAAATAAAAACAGATATGGCCTCCGGAGCAGCTATGCAGCGTCTCCTGCAGGGAGATGTTGGGTCAGGCAAGACCGTGGTGGCAACCATAGCTTGCTTGATCGCTATCCAAAGCGGCCATCAGGCGGCTTTTATGGCGCCGACAGAGATACTTGCCCGCCAGCACTACGCCAAAATAACCTCCCAGTTAGCCGGCTTAATCTTTAACGGCCGTAAACTGCGCGTGGGTTTATTAACCGGCCAGGATAAGCAAAAGGAAAAGATTTACCAGGAGGTCAAAGAAGGCAGGCTCGACCTGATTATCGGCACGCACGCCCTTTTGCAGGAAGAGTTGAATTTTAAGGATTTGAGTTTTGCCATAATTGATGAACAGCACAAATTTGGTGTGGGGCAGAGGGCGCTTTTGCCCAGGAAAGGCAACAACCCCGATGTATTGATTATGACCGCCACGCCAATCCCGCGGACACTGGCGATTACCCTCTATGGCGACCTGGATATCTCGGTAATCAATGAGCTGCCCGCCGGCCGTCTCCCCGTGAAAACTTTGCATTTTAGCCAGCAGAATAAAGAAAAAGCTTTTGCGATTGCCAGAGGAGAGCTTAACTATGGCCGCCAGGCTTATATCATTTACCCGGTGATCGAAGAATCCTACGCTTTAGATATTGCCGGAGCCAAAAAAATGTTCGCCGAATTAAAAGAAGGCCAGTTTAAAGGTTTTAAGCTTGGCCTGGTCCACGGAAAACTAAAGGCAAAAGAGCAGGAAGAGATTATGCTAAAATTCAGGAATAAGGAACTTGACCTGCTGGTCTCAACCACTATTCTGGAAGTAGGTATTGACATTCCTAACGCAACTTGTATGATTGTTGCTCATGCCGAACGCTTTGGTTTAAGCCAGCTGCATCAGTTACGCGGAAGGATCGGCAGGGGCAGCCTGCAGTCGTTTTGCGTGCTTATTTCCGATGCCCAGACCGAAGAGGCCAGGGCAAGGTTAAAGGCCATGGTTTCTTCAAACGACGGTTTCCGCATTTCAGAGGAGGATTTAAAGATCAGGGGCCCGGGTGAATTCTTCGGCAACAGGCAGCACGGCCTGGCGGAGTTAAGGCTGGCTAATCCTCTTACCCAGATGCAGCTGCTTAGGGCAGCCAGGCAGGAAGCAATCAAGCTGCTTAACCAGGATATCCGCTTAGAAGAGCGTCCGCATCAGCTATTAAAGGAAAAGCTTCTGCAGCGGTTCCCGGAATACGAGAAATTAATGCTAGTAGGTTAATATGTCTATAAATAAAATACATATCTTTTTTGTTTTGCTGTTTATATTTGCGCTCGGCTTGTTTTTCCGGCTTAACAACCTTTCCAGCCGCTCCTTATGGACTGATGAGTTTTTTACTCTTTTTGAATCCAGCGGACACGGTGTTGATGTGGTAAAGTTTGTTGACGATCTTTCTAAAAGAGAGGCCCCTGCATTGCTAAAACCGCGGAATTTCCGGCCATTCCTTCAGAATGACCCTGCCAAGCAGATCAAAGACGTAACCGGCGGTTTATTAGACACGGATACTCACCCGCCGCTGTATTTCTGGATAATGTATATTTGGATGAAGCTGTTCGGTGATTCTCTGTTTGTTGTGCGGTTTTTTTCTGTTCTGATGGGTATCTTTGCCGTATTCCTGGTTTACAGGATAGGAAAGCGGCTTTTTAATCCGCGCATAGCTGTTTTTTGTTTTGCTGTTTATATTTGCGCTCGGCTTGTTTTTCCGGCTTAACAACCTTTCCAGCCGCTCCTTATGGACTGATGAGTTTTTTACTCTTTTTGAATCCAGC
>JAQUSM010000108.1 GCA_028715095.1 Candidatus Omnitrophota bacterium | reverse complement strand
AGCTTTAAACCGTAACCGGCTGCTCCTGCTTTTGCTTATCCTGCGACAATTTTACCGATACTATCTTTGAGACTCCCGACTGCTGCATGGTAATGCCATACATAACGCTGGCGTTCACAATCGTCTTCTTATTATGCGTAATCACGATAAACTGGGAAGTCTTGGAGAACTCCTGCAAAACCCTGGAGAATCTGTCTACATTAGCCTCATCAAGAGCCGCGTCAATCTCATCCAGGATGCAAAAAGGCGAAGGCTTAACTTTAAAGATAGCGAAGATCAGAGCGATCGCCGACATACTCTTTTCCCCTCCGCTTAAGAGGAGCACATTCTGCAATTTCTTTCCCGGAGGCCGGCAGATAATCTCGATCCCGGATTCAAGCGGGTCATTCTCGTCGACCAAAAACAACTGGGCATCCCCACCGTTAAAAAGCAGGCGGAAATAATTTTTAAACTCCACCTTCACCTTCTCGAAAGTTTCCATAAACATCTGCTTGGTCGTGCGGTTGATCTTTAAGATTGCCTGGTGCATCGACTCCTTGGCGCTCAAAAGATCAGTCTGCTGCTGGATAAGAAAATCATAGCGCTGTTTTAGCTCATCGTACTCTTCAATCGCCACCAGGTTAACCGTGCCGTAGGAATCCAGCTTCCTCTTTAATTCGCTGATTTCTGAGGACAAAACCTGCCCGTCCAATTCTTTAGCCGGCTCCTCCAAAAGGTCCAAATCAATCTTATACGCCGAGACCATCCTCTCTTTTATTGCCGAATACCGGTAATCCAGATCTTTATCCTGCATCTCCAGCTCATGCAGCTGGTTTTTTATCTGCTCCAGATGTTTGCGGTCAGTCTCAATCCTTTTGACCACCCCGACCGTGCCGCTGGATACTTCGTTATATTTAAGCTCGACATCCGCCAAGCCTGCCTTTTTCTCCTGGATCTGCGCCTCTGATTCATGAATTTTATTCTGGCAGTCAATGATCTCGGCCCTCAAACCCTCCTGGCGTTCTTTCGCGTCAGATATCTGCCTCTCGATATTCTCAAGGCTGGCCTTATCCTGCGCGTAAGTTTCATCGAGGATCTTTAAGGTTGCCGCGTCAGAACTAAACCGCTTGTTCAAAGCCTCAATCTCCGTCTTGGTCTGGGTAATCAAAACCAGCACCTCTTCGCGCGCCTTGCTGTTTAAGGAAATATTATCTTCTTCCTGCACGATTAAATCCTGCTTCAACCTCTCCTCGTTATTTAAACTGGAAAGCCGGCATTGAGCATCGGCTAAATTTTGCTCGATAGTAAAAATTTCACGAGCCACATCCGCCAACTCCATAACAATGACATCTTCTTCTTCTTTTATTTTATTAAACTGCTCCAGAGTAGCAGCGTGGCTGGATTCCTTATTGGCTAAAGAAATCTCGTGGTTACGTAACTCCAGCTCCAACTCTTCCGACATTTTACTTAATTCTGAAATACAGGTCTGGCGCAGCAGCTTCCTGTTCTTTAGCTCTCCTAAATTTTCTTCAAGCTTGGCAATCTTTTCGCTGATATTCTGCGTGTCTAATTCAATGGGCTTAGCCTCTCCGCTTATCCTGAAGGCCGCGGAGCCAAAATACGCCTTATCCTCATCGCTTAAAGCCGATTGATTCTGGATCTTCACCACCAGCCCGGTTGTACTCTCCTTAGGCAGGTTGTCCAGGTAAATCACCGCGTTAAGCGACTCGCCGATATCATCATATTTATTCTTCAGTTTCTCCAGGAATTCTTTGTGCGAAACCAGAGTAAGCTTTTCATTTTCAAGCCGGGTAATCTCCTGGGTAATCCCGTTTAAATTTAATCCTTCATGTTCAAGGCTGGTCTTTACATTAGCGATTTTTTGCCTGAAATCCTCCACCAGCTGCCGGGTGCTTGCCAGCTCCTGCGTAACCTTATTTAAGGCCTCCTCGGAAATAACCTTTTCCTCATAAACCTTTGCCTTCTCGATCTCCAGCCTCTTTTTGCGCGCCAGGAATACCTGGTGCTTGGAATTAAACTCACTTACCTCATTATGGGTACTGGAAATCCTGGCTTCCAAATCCAGGATAAGTTTTTTGCTTTCAGAAATAGCTTCCAGTGAACTTTTAATCGAAGAACCGAGCTTATTGATCTCCTCTTCTTTCTGCCGTAACACAGACTGCTTCTCATCTATATTCTGTTTCAGGTTTGAGTATTCAACCCGAACCTTCTCCAGTTTCTCCTCATCCTGCAGCAGCTTGCTTCTTGCCTGTTCAATCTGTGATTCTAAAACCCGGCTATTTTCCTCAAGCTCCGTAATGCGCTGCTGGTTAAAAACGATGTGTTCATTATTGCGCACCAGGCTGTTCTCCAGGTTAAGTATCTGGCTGCGCCCCTCCATCAAACTTTCTTCTAATGCCTTTAATTCAGACTGGCGGTTAGCGATCTTAGCCTCAAGTTCGGCGACCGCATCCGCCAACACCAAATCCTCTTTTCTTAAATTTTCCAGTTTTCCGGCAATCTCATTTTTTTGTTTAAGAAAATCCTTCTTATCCATGATTGCCAGGTCAGTCTCTTTCAATTTTAATTCCTCAAAAACCTCTTTATACCTGCGCGCTTTATTGGCCTGGCGCTCCAGGGAGCTGATCTGCCGTTTGACTTCGGCGACAATATCATTTACACGCAGCAGGTTTTGTTCTGTCTCATCCAGCTTGCGCGTGGTTTCCCTTTTCTGGGCTTTATATTTACTTATTCCGCTTGCTTCATCAAAAACCATACGCCGGTCTTCCGGCCTGCTGCTTAAGACAAGGTCTATTTTCCCCTGCGCTATAATAGAATAACTTTCCGCTCCGATTCCTGTACCCAGTAACAAATCCAGTATATCCTTAAGCCTCACAACAGCCTTATTCAACAGGTATTCGCTTTCGCCGCTCCTGAAAAGCCGGCGTGTGATCAAAACCTCCGGATGGTCAACATTAAAAAAACGGGTAGTATTATCAAAAGCCAGGCTCACCTCGGCCATGCTCAACGGCTCCTTGTTGTCCGCGCCGTTAAAAATGACATCCAGCATCTCTGAGCCGCGCAGCGACTTTGCCGACTGCTCACCCAATACCCAGCGGATAGAATCAAAAATATTTGATTTACCACAGCCATTCGGCCCGACTACAGCAGTAATCCCGGGCTCAAAGTTAAGCACAGTCTTATCGCAAAATGATTTAAAACCCAGAAGTTCTAATCTTTTAAAATACATATTTTTAATCCTCCTAGCCCAAAAGGGCACATCCGCGCAATACCTTATAAGCGCGGGGTGCTAATGTGGTTGAGATTGCTGGCCTTCAAGCCAATCATCAATTTTATCTTTTTTAAAACGCCATTGCCCGACGAGCTTTAGCGCCGGAATCTTGTTATGTTTTAGCCAATCATAAATAGTCCTGCGGGTTACTTTTAAATAATCCGCCAGGTCTTCAATAGTCATCAAGTTTCCATTTATCATAACTCCCCCCTCCTCGTCATTACGAGGATGGAACCGAAGCGACCGAGGGCGAAATGCCCGAGGAAGTGCCTAGCCCATCAGGGCTAGGCCAATCTGGAAAACATTATAAATAATTTAGACAATCTTGTCAAGGAGAATCTTTACATTCTTTAACATATAGCTGAAATTAGAGTGTAAATGATGCATAAAGCTGCAAAATTTACAAAGTAGACAGTGTACGTAACCCTATATATAGCATCAAGTTAACCAACAAATACTCTTAAAATTGAGGTTGAATCTAATTTCGGGTAAGCTTATTTTCGCAGAGAAGACTTAAAAGCTTGGATTAAGGCAGGAACAACCTGAAATAAATTACCGACAATTCCGTAAGTAGCTACCTTAAAAATCGGAGCTTCGGGATCTTTATTGATGGCAATAATAATCTTCGAGGATTGCATTCCCACAAGATGCTGTATCTGGCCGCTTATTCCACAGGCAATATAAATTTTCGGCGCCACGGTCCTGCCGGTCTGTCCGACCTGGTGCGAATAAGGCATCCAGCCACTGTCCACTGCCGCACGGCTTGAGCCGACAGCAGCGCCCAACACATGCGCTAACTCTTCCAGCATCTTGAAATTCTCAGCTCCCCCCATGCCTCGCCCGCCGGAGACAATAACATCGGCTTCGGATAAATTTACCGTAGATTCGACCTCCTCGATAATATCCAAAAGCTTTGTGCGCGAGACATAAAGAGAATTGTCAAAACTTTCCCGGATAATTTTACCTTTACGTTTTTTATCCGCCGGCATTGGAGTAAATACTTTATGCCGCACTGTCGCCATCTGCGGCCGGTAATTCGGGGAAATAATTGTCGCCATAATATTTCCGCCAAAAGCCGGTCGTGTCTGTAATAATATTTTTTTGTCAGGTTCGATGTCCAGGCCGGTGCAATCCGCGGTTAAGCTGGCTTTAATATTTATCGCCACCCGCGAACTTAAAGACCTGCCTATATTTGTCGTCCCCCATAATAAGATCTCGGGCTTATCTTTTCTTATCAGTTCAACTAAAATATTCGTATACGG
>JAQUSM010000107.1 GCA_028715095.1 Candidatus Omnitrophota bacterium | reverse complement strand
AAATTCCAGGAGACAAGCCGTTTATTCTTATCGCTGTCTAAAATTACCCCTTCAAAGTCCTTCTCTCTCTTATGCCTCATGCATTCATCTAAAACCGCCTTAAACATATCCTGTTTAATAATGCTGCTATTGTTATGAAACAAAACTTTGAGCCAGTTAGCGCCAAGAATATCCCTGTGCTTGAGGCCGGTGAGTTTTTCGGTTTTCTTATTGCAAAAGATAATATTTTCGTTGAGATCCAGATAAATTACCGCTACTCCGGCATTATCCAGTAAGTCATGCAGCGCTTCTTTCGTTTCTTTAATAGCAAGGCTCATAATTAAGATTCTCTTTAAAAAAAGCGGGAGAGGGGAATCGAACCCCCATATATAGCTTGGAAGGCTATTGTTCTACCACTGAACTACTCCCGCGATATACCTTATCCATAATACTTCCGCGGGAGTATCCCGCGATATACCTTATCCATAATACTTCCGCGGGAGTATCCCGCGATATAACCTTATCCATAATACTTCCGCCTATTTATTTTTCAAATTTAATTTCATCTAGATAAAAGGTAATGTTTTGTCTATTATCAGCTTTTAAGCTAGTGGCCCAGCAAAATCCGCCGATAATACGGCTTAAGGGCTCCATGAACGGCCAGCATTCTTTATCCTCATATCCGGTAATTATGGAATTGTCAATCTTCTTTAGGTTTATCGTATATTTATGCCATCTTTTCGGTAAAATTATCGGGCCTATAGAAGCTACCCCTGAATCACGGTATCTTCCCGCAATACCGCCAATTTGAAACTTATTTATTATTTCTCCTCCGTATTTACCGCGCGCCCAGAAAGTCAACTTCGCTGCTCCGCTTAAATCGTAGGCCTTAGGAATAGTACCCCAGTTATTGGGAGGATATTGCCAATATAACCCCGCCCAACCATAAATTTGTTCCGGTTTCTCCCTGTATGTTATTTTCACGCAGGTTGGACCGGCATAAGGTGATTCTTTGCAAAAAGCATTAATTTCAGTACCGCTTAAATCGCCCATATTACCTGTAGGGAAGAATTTATTTTCACCGGCATTAGCATCTTTATAAACGTAAAAAGGGAAATCTTTTATCTTTTCCCCTAATAAACAGGTTGCCCTGGTTACAGTTTCCTCTTTGGATAAAGTCTCGGTAGGCTGATTGCTTGCTTTACCGATATCAAAAATTAGAAACAAAGAAACACATAAAGATAGTAAACAAAGAATAAAGATCGGAGTTTTATTATACGGCATATCGTTGTATCGCTAATTTTATGGGCAGGAGAGGATTCGAACCTCTGAAGCACAGGTGCAACAGATTTACAGTCTGTCCCCTTTGGCCACTTGGGTACCTGCCCATATATAAAATTGAGCTTCCGTTTAAAAGCCGGCGAGAGGAATCGAACCCCCGACCCATTGTTTACAAAACAATTGCTCTACCAACTGAGCTACGCCGGCATCAACTGCACTTTTTTAACGCATCCGGGATCCGGTCAATAATATCGGAGGCGATTAACCCCATTTCCGTCTTATCTTTTGCTGCTAAATCCCCGGCTAACCCATGAATATATGCTGCGTATTTTGCGGCTTTAAAAGCATCTAACCCTTGAGCCAAGAACGCTCCTGCAATTCCGCTAAGTACATCTCCGGAGCCGGCAGTTGCCATCCCGGGGTTACCTGAACGGTTTATATAAAAACCTCTGGCTCCATCGGTTACAATGCTGTTATGCCCTTTAAGGATAATTATACTATTATAATGTTTTGCGAACTTTTTCGCAATCAATTTTCTATTATTCTTTATAATACCTGTTGTTATCCCAAAGAGCCCGGACATCTCCTTTTGATGCGGAGTCAGGATAAGCTGCCCCTTATGAGCCTTAAGTATTTCTAAGTGGTTACTCAGGGCATTAAGGGCATCAGCATCCAGAACCTTAGCCTGGTTTGTTTTACGCACAATCTTCTTCACTAATGCGTAAGTTGACTTATTCCTGCCAAGCCCGGGGCCGATTACTAAAACATCAATATTCCTAAGGAATGCTGAAATCTTTGAGAACGCCCTTAAGCTCAATGTCCCCTCATTGGTCTCTGGTAAAGGAAGGGTCATTAATTCTTTCGGCTTAGACTTGATCAGGGGCAAATTAATACTTTCAGGTATGCCTAATGTTACTAATCCTGCTCCTGAGCGTAAAGCTGATTCGCCGCAAAGCAGGGCAGCTCCGGAAAACCTGCTTGATCCGGCCAGGATCAGGATATGCCCATAATTCCCTTTATGAGAATCAACTTTTCTTCGTAACAACCGCGCTGGCAACCGCATAAGTCTTGACATGTGATATTGAAATACAGACGTTAATAAATTTTCCCCTGCCGTTTAGAAAGAGACAGACAGGTTTACCTGTCCGGTCATTGCTTATCTGAATATCCTGCCAAGAGAGAGAATCATCCCCTGCCGCCTTAAAAACCGCTTCTTTGGCGGCGAATCTGCCAGCCAAATGCTGATAAAATGAAGTTTTGGTTTTGGCGTTTTTAAGTTCAGAGTCGGTAAAAACACGCTTCAGGAAACTATCCCCCCACTTTTCAGCTGCAGCTCGGATACGCCGTACTTCAGTTATATCTACTCCGGTACCGATGAACATTATTTAATCAACTCCCGCATTTCCCTGACCGCCTTATATAAACCTACATATAACGCCTTGCAAATAATCGAATAACCAATATTAAGTTCTTCGATTCCTTCAAGGCCGGCAATTTGCCTGACATTGGCATAATTAAGTCCATGGCCGGCATTGACGGCTAAACCCCGCAGCTTTGCGTAATTGACAGCCCAGCGTATTTCGTTAAATGATTTTTTTCTTTGATCAGAACTTTTAGCATCGGCATAGCGGCCGGTATGCAGCTCAATAATCTTTGCGCCAATTTTAGTTGCGGAATCGATCTGATCTTTATCCGGATCAATAAACAGGCTTACTTGTATGCCGGCTTTCTTTAACTTAAGCATGCCGGCGGAAATTATTTTTAAGTTCCCCGTTACGTTCAAACCGCCTTCAGTAGTCAGTTCTTCTCTGCGTTCGGGCACCAGCGTGGCCTGATAAGGTTTTATTTTACAGGCAATCTTAACAATTTCCGGGGAAACAGCCATTTCAAGGTTAAGCCTGGTTTTGACGCTCCGGCGCAAACGTTTAATATCGGCATCCTGGATATGCCTGCGGTCTTCTCTTAAATGCGCCACTATGCTGTGAGCACCCGCCTCTTCGCATAAGAAAGCAGCATAAACAGGATCAGGCAAATCTCCCCGGCGTGCCTGGCGTAACGTCGCTACATGGTCAATATTTACACCTAATTTGGGCATAAGCTTCCTATACTTTTTCGCCTTTAACGTAAAACCAGAGGGCGATCGCCAGCAGTAACGCAATAAGTTTTAATAAGGGGTGAATGGTAATTAAATGCGCCAGGCGTAAAAAAATATTTGTTTTATTTTTATTCATCTTTTTTAGTTTTAATTAGTTCTTTTATTTTTAACTCTAATTCCGCTCCGCCCAGATCCCTATAGAATTTCTTACGGTAAATAATGGATATGTCATGCCTTTCCTCGGAAACTACGATCAGGATAGCATCGGTTTCCTCGCTCAAACTTAATGCCGCCCGATGGCGGGTACCAAAAACCCTGTTAAGCTCCTGGTTTATAGCAAGCGGGAAGATGCATCCTGCAGCGGCAATCCTGCCATGCTGGATAATTAATCCGCCGTCATGAAGAGGGTTGTTAGGGGTAAATATCGCCTGCATTAAATCCGCTGAAACACGCGAATCTATGATCTCTCCGCTTTGGATATAAGTTGCCAGGGAATCATTCTTCTCGACGGCAATTAACCCTCCGAGCTTGTTCGCAGCAAGGTTCTCGCAGGCCTGCGCAATTTGTTTAACAAAGAACTGGATATCTTCTTCTTTCAGGTTGCTTCTGAAAATATTACGTTTTCCCAATTGAGCCAGCCCCTGCCTGATTTCCGGGTGGAAAATGATCAATATCGCGATTACCGATATTCCGAATAACTTTTTAAGCAGCCAGTCTAAAACGATAAAATCAAATTTCTGGGAAATAATAAAAACAAACAGGAGCATAATTATCCCGCGTAACACCTGCAGGCTCCGGGTGCCTTCAAAGAAAAGCAGGATATGATAAATAAAAAACCATAAAATCAGGACTTCGGTTATGGGTTTCCAGTGTAAAAATAAATTATGCATTAGCGCTGTTCCTTATGGCAAGAGCCATTTTTAAAGCTTGGGCCACCTCTTTTACGTCGTGCACGCGCACAATATTCGCGCCGCGTTCAACAGCCATCAGGCATGTCGATACTGTGCCGATAGTTCTTTCCTGCGGTTTTGTTTTCAGGACCTTTCCGATAAACGATTTTCGGCAAGGGCCTACAAGTATAGGTTTACCCAGGATCTTAAAATCTGCAAGCCTTTTTATAATTTCAAGGTTTTGTCCGGGAGTTTTACTGAATCCGATTCCGGGGTCGATGATTATTTTATC
>JAQUSM010000106.1 GCA_028715095.1 Candidatus Omnitrophota bacterium | reverse complement strand
CAACCCCTAACTCAACATCATCAAATACGAGGCTGGCGGACTTGCCCCCTAATTCCATAATCACCTTTTTCACATTCTTTGAAGCATACTGCAGGATCTGCTTGCCCGTCTCATTGCTGCCGGTAAAAGAAATCATATCCACGCGTTTATCCGTGCAAAGCTCTTCCCCTATTTTTAAACCGCTGCCGTTAATAATGTTTACTACTCCCGGAGGAAGGCCTGCGGCATGGATAATCTTGCCTAGTTCTAAAGCAGTAACCGGGGTAATGCTGGAAGGCTTTAAAATAACCGTGTTGCCGCAAGCTAAAGCAGAAGCAAGTTTCCAGCAGGTAATCAAAAGCGGATAGTTCCAGGGCACAATTAACAGCACCACACCCATGGGCTCACGGATTAAACGCGACTTTGCATCTTCTGAGACAGTTAAATCTTCATTAGTCAAATAATTCATAAAATTGTTGGCCGCGAACTCAAAGGTCTTGGCGCTAGAGGGGATATCCATGAAAGTAGTTTCTTTGATAGGTTTACCGGTATTCTGTGTTTCCAGTTGCGCCAAAACTGCGGCATTATCCAGGATACCCTGGGCAATCTTAAAAATGAAATCTTTACGCTGAAGCAGGGAAAATTGCCTCCAGGGCCCGGAATCAAAAGCCTGCCTTGCGCCTGCCAAAGCTGATCCTGCTTCTTTTAGCGAAGCCAGGGAGGCCTCGGCAATTACCTTGCCCGTAGAAGGATTGATAATATTTTGTTTTTCCGAAGTCTCAATAAACTGGCCGTTTATATATAGCGGATATTTTAAACTCATTTTACCTTGACCTCTTTAAATAAGGCGAACAAACGCGTAAATGGAACATACCACTTGGAAAGCTGGCCTAATTGTCCGCTTAGCTTCATCTTGCCCTGTGTAACTGCCACAAAACAATCCAGCTTCCCTAAAAATACCTGCTCCCAAACAGGAGCCGGGGCCGATATCACAAACGGCGCATCGGCATCAAAATCCAATTTCACTATTCTCCCTTTTTCAAAATTGAATTTAAAAACCTCGGTACGTTCATCCATCCGGATAGCCAGCTTCAAAGTCAAATCCAATTCTTTGCCCTTTTGGCCGATAAACTCATCCCGGTTGACCAAATCCACGATTGCCTGGATATGCTCCCGGCTGAACATATTATAAGCTGGCTCATTGCGCTTCAAATCCTCTCTTAAAGCGGCATCTAAACTATCCAGGATATCTTTATCAAACAAACGGGCAATCGCGGCGCTTTTAACCGCCTCCTCCAGTGCTTCGGTAATACTTAAGGCATCTTCAAACTTATCCGCGATAGCTATTGTGCCGTGATTTTTTAAAACCACCAAGTTGTTTGTCTTTAGGCTGGCGATAACCGGCTCAGGGGAAGTTACCGTAGGGGTCTCCTGCGGGATTACGGGAATATTCCCAAGATAAAATTTAGTTTCGAAACTCATGGCTTTTAGTGTTTTGGCAACCGCGAAATACCCATTAATTAACGGCGGATGGCAATGGATAACTGCCTTGGCGGGAAAATTCTTATAGACTAAGCTATGCAAGGGCAACTCCGAGCTTGGCTTGGATTCACCTGTGAATTTTGCATTTGTTAAATTGACCTTAACTATATCCTCCTCTTTAAGCTGACCCAGGAATGTACCTGTAGCAGTAATCAGGATATTTTCTTCATCAATTCTAGCACTCAAATTCCCGGATTTAGCTACCGCCAGTCCAGCTTCATAAAGACGCTTGCCAACTTTGATAATCTCAAGTTTCAAATCTTTCTCAGACATATTTAGACTCCTAAATAAATATGCTTGGTGATTAAGTTTGCCGGCGTAACATCAAAAGCCGGGTAATATGCCTTGACCTTTTTTGGGGCAAGTAATAACCCCTGATAAGTCTTAAGCTCGCTATCCGGCCGGATCTCAATCTTGATTTCTTTGCCGCTTTTTAATCTTGAAGGCGGGGGGCATAAGACATAAAAAGGAATCTTAAAATATCTTGCCACAACCGCAATCTGGTAGGTCCCTATTTTATTGGCGATATCTCCGTTTTGGGTTAAATGGTCTGCGCCTACAATTACCTTGGTCACCTTCTTTAAAGATAGCAAATAAGCTACCATGCTATCGGTAATAATCGTTACCGGAATTTTTGCGGCCATAAGTTCCCAGGCTGATAAACGCGATCCCTGTAAATAAGGCCGCGTCTCTGTTACATAAAAACTTATTCTCTTACCCTGCTGTTTGGCAAATTCCGCAATTAACGGCATTGATCCGCTGACATTACAATGCGTAAGGATTACGTCCCCATCCTTTAGCAGATTAGCCATATCCTTAGCCTGTTTTAGACGGGCAGCTTTAAGCATCTCCAGGAAACCTAAAATACTTTTATCCAAAGGAGCACTGTTTTTATCCCAGCCCAAAACCATATCCGTTAAGACTTTAAACGCCAGGGTCGGCCGCGTAGCATTGATAGCTTTAGCCACCTTGGCCAGATCAATGTTCTGCCGCCTGCTTAAGAGAAAAGTATACATTACTAAAAGCACCTGGCCTACGGCACGGGTCTTCATTTCCTTGATTGCTTTGGCCGCCTCCTTATAATTTCTCGCCTTTATATAAACTACCCTTTGCGGCAGCTTAGTTTCATCAAGGATATAAATAACATTACCCTTTAATTGAATCGGCCAAAAAAGCAAAGAGAACTTCATCATAGATTATTTACCTTCCATTTTCTTTACTGCTTCCAGGGCAATCTTGATCAGGTTGCTTTCCGCCATATAGTAAAGCGGATTCATAAAACCCATCTCTCCGGTAACCACATTATCGCTGACCGCCAGGATTGAACCAGCCTTGATTTTGTATGTCTGGCAAATAGTCAGCAATGTCGAAGAAACCATGTCTACCGCCCGGGCTCCCTCTTTACGTTTAGCTTCTACGATCTGGCGTGTTTCACGCAATAATGCGTCAGTAGTCCAGGCCTTTCCGCGATGCACATTTAATCCCATGTCTTTAGCGATTTCAAATAACAGGTCAGATATGCCTTTATCACTGACAGTCTTAAAATCCTTATCCACATAATAGGGGGTAACCCCATCTCCGCGGATAACTTCATCCACCACAAAAAGATCCCCTACTTTGATATTTTCATCAAGCGATCCGCAAGTCCCTACGCGAATGATATTTTGGATTCCGGCATTGCACATTACCTCTGTAGTAATCGAGGTATCCGTAGAAAATCTTCCTCCGTTTATCGCAGTAACCTTAATTCCCTCAAAGGTGCCGGTATACATGGTGTATTCCATGAATGAGAAATTACGCACCGGGTTCTCAATTTTTTTCATTAATACTTCCAAGCGATCTTTTGGCCCCGGGACAATCGCGTACTTGCCCACATCCTGCGGCCTAAGCTGCACCATCTCGGTTAAATCTTTACCCGTTAAATGTACATTCTTTTGCATCTGCATGTTGATCTCTCCTGTTCTCTTTAAGCGCGGTACATAATCACATTTGCTTTCTCAAGCGTAATAAGGCCTTCTTTAACCATAGCATCAAGCTGCGGGATAAACTGGCTGATCTTTTCTTCACTATCTACAATTTCAATAACAATTGGCAAATCTTCCGATAACCTCAATAATTTAGTAGTATGCATATGGCTTTTGCAGCCAAAACCCATAAAACCCTTGATTGCGGTGGCTCCGGCCAGCCCGCTTTTCTTGGCTAAAAGCACAATCTCTTCATAAAGCGGTTTTCCGTCCCACCTATCTGCTTCTCCGATAAAAATCCTCAAAAGTTTGCCATCTGCGGGAATCTTCATATTATCTCTCCTATAAAATTACCTGCTCTAAATAAGACAAAGCCCAAGATTACGCTGACAAAGATATTAACAGAAGCACGTATAGCCTGGCCATTTCTGAGTAAGTTATCGGTCTCAAATATCAAGGTTGAGAATGTGGTAAACGCCCCGCAAAACCCGATCATCAGTAACAGGCGGATATCCGGGCCAAGCATGAATTTTTTATCCGATAAAGAAGCCAGGAACCCCAGGAGAAAACAACCGCTGATATTTACGATCAACGTTCCATAAGGAAAGCTTGTTCCCATAAACCGGTAAACTACCCCTGCCAGGAAATACCTGGCAATTGTCCCTGCCGCGCCTCCAATAATCAAATTAATTAATTTTATCATAGCGTTACCCAACAAACCTGCTATTTTATCTAAATTATCTACGGAGAAATAGCTCCCTGCCCGGTCAGATAAGATATCACAAAAAAACTCGCTATTCTCGCCCAGCAAAATATGCTTATCAGCAGGAAAAATAATTTCGGGAACCCTTCAAACGCAAAAATACAAGCCGAAGTTCCGATAGCGAAGATTACCGTAAAGACGGTAAAAAGCACGCTGTTAAGCCCCGGGGGATTAAGAAACCGCAAGACTGAATACAGGACCGAATTTTCATTCTTTAAATTTACCCACCCGTCTAAGTCTACCGCCAAGACCAATCCCGAGCTGAATAAGAAGATAATTAAAAATAATACTAAGGTTTTATTCCACATATTCATTAATCCTCCGGG
>JAQUSM010000105.1 GCA_028715095.1 Candidatus Omnitrophota bacterium | reverse complement strand
AAGGTTACCAATACCGCCCAAACCTACCAAAGACAAAGACACCTCCACTCTTTCTAATAATTCTTTCTGGCCGATATGCGTATTCGCGATAAGGCTAAAACCTATATTCTCGGCAACGTTCATGGAGTCAAAAAGAGCTCCGCCCTGGAATACCATGCTGATTTTAGAACGCAGGGCGCTTAATTCCAATTCATTTAAAACAGCTACTTCTTTTTGGCTGACCAGGACCTTGCCCTTGTCGGGTTTTAAAAGACCGACGATATGCTTGAGCAAAACGGATTTTCCGCATCCGCTCCTTCCGATAATTACGCAGGTCTGCCCCTTATCGATATTCAGGTTTAAATCGTTCAGGACCGGGGAATTATTGAATTTTTTGTATAATTTATGGATTTCGATCATCATTTTAAGGAAAAATGAAATAGAATAAAGCGGTAAAGAAGCAATCCGCCGCGATTATCATAATAAAAGAAAAGACTACCGAACGCGTAGTCGCCTTACCCACACCTACTGCCCCGCCTTCGACATTAAAACCCTCATAGCAGCTTATCAGGGCAATGAGCATGCCGAAGATCCAGGATTTAAATAATCCGGTAAATAAATCCTTATAAAGCAGTGACGTAAAAGTAACATGCATATACATACTGCTGGTAATGCCTAATTTTATCGTGCAAATAAAATAGCTGCCCAATATACCGATGATATTGGCGTATAAAGTTAAAATAGGCAGCATCACCCCTAAAGCAACAAAACGCGGGACCACTAAATATTTTACGGGGTTAGTAGCCAATGTCTCCAGGGCATCGATCTGTTCCGTAACCTGCATAGAGCCTAACTCCGCGGTGTTGGAGGCTCCGACTCGGCCTGCGACTATCAAAGCGGTAATTACCGGACCGAGTTCGCGGACTATAGACAATGCTACAAGACTTGCAATATACAACTCTGAACCGATACGCTGCATAAAATAAGCAGTCTGTAAGGCAAAGATAAAACCGATAAATAAAGCAACTAACGAAACAATGGGAAAACTGTCGTATCCTGCTTTTTTTGCCTGTTCAATTATACGGCCGGTCTTATAAGGAGGTTTAAATGTCAGATACACGGTCTGGACGGCCAGGTTAGTCAAGCCGCCCCAGAAGTACATAAAAGAAAGTACTTTACGGCCTAAATCTATAAAAAATAAAGTAAACATTATTCAAAAATAAGCTCTTCGTTCTTACGCGTTACCTTGATTGAAGAACCCTCCTTATATTTTTTAGAGATAATCTCCTGAGCCAGGGAATCTTCTAAATATCTTTGGATAGTCCTTTTTAAGGGGCGGGCGCCAAAAACCGGATCAAAACCTTTTTCAATCAGGAAATCCTTGGCCTCCCTGCTTACCTCTAAAGATATCTTATGGTCTTTTAACCGTTCAACCACATAACCTATCTCGATGTCAATAATACGCACCAGGTCCTCTTTGACTAACTGCCTGAATACTATTATGTCATCAATACGGTTTAAGAATTCAGGTTTAAAAGCATGCTTGACCGCCTCAAGGAGTTTTTCTTTCATGTCCTGATAAGTAACCTCCTCTTTTTGAGTCTTAAAACCAAGCGAACCTGTCTTACGGATTAATTCCGCGCCGATATTTGATGTCATAATAATAATCGTATTCTTAAAATCAACCTTGCGGCCGAAACTGTCGGTAAGGCGGCCTTCTTCAAAAACCTGCAGCAGCAGATTAAAAACATCCGGATGGGCTTTTTCAATCTCATCCAGGAGTATAACCGCATACGGCCTGCGCCGTACACGTTCGGTGAGCTGGCCGCCCTCCTCATACCCGACGTATCCGGGAGGAGCGCCAATAAGCCTGGAGAGGTTAAACTTCTCCATATATTCCGACATATCCAGCTGCAATAAAGCATCCTCGTCGCCAAACATGAATTCCGCTAATGCCCGGGCCAGAAGGGTCTTTCCTACGCCGGTAGGTCCCAAGAATACAAATGAACCGATAGGCCGCTTTGGATCTTTAATCCCGGCGCGTGAACGCCGCACCGCGTGGGCAATCGCTTCGATAGCCTCATTCTGTCCGACTACACGCTTATGCAGCTCCTCCTCGATCTTAAGCAGCTTCTCGCTTTCTTTTTCCTCTAACCTGAAGGTGGGAATGCCTGTCCATTGAGCCACGATCTTAGCGATATCCTCAGCCGTAACCTCAGGACGCATCTTATCTTTTGCCTGGCTCCACTCTTTATTTAATTTCTCCAGTTCCTGGCGGGCGATACGCTCCTGGTCCCTGAGAGAAGCGGCTTTTTCAAAATCCTGGCTCTTGATATAAGATTCTTTCTCTTTTCTCAATGAATCAACATTAGCCTCCAGCTTTTTGATCTCCGGAGGAACAATCAAAACATTCAGGCGGGCACGCGAGCCTGCCTCATCAATTAAATCAATAGCTTTATCCGGCATAAACCTTCCGGAGATGTAGCGGTCAGACAACCTTGCCGCAGCCTCAAGAGATTCATCGCTAAAAGAAACCCGGTGATGCGCTTCATATTTATCGCGCAGGCCTTTTAAAATCTCGATGGTCTGATCAACCGACGGAGGCTCAACCATAATCGTCTGGAACCTGCGTTCCAGGGCAGCGTCCTTCTCAATATATTTGCGGTATTCATCCAGGGTAGTCGCCCCGATACATTGCATCTCACCGCGGGAAAGCGCCGGTTTCATAATATTTGAAGCGTCAATTGCGCCCTCTGCGGCACCTGCGCCCACCAGGGTATGCAGTTCATCGATAAAGATAATTACATCCTGGGAACGCTTGATCTCTTCCATAATCGCCTTAATTCTTTCCTCAAACTGGCCGCGGTATTTGGTCCCGGCGACCATTAAAGCCAGGTCTAATACTACGATACGCTTGCCCCTTAAAACCTCCGGGACATTGCCAAGTATGATTAACTGAGCCAGGCCTTCAACAATAGCGGTCTTGCCTACTCCTGCCTCGCCTAAAAGCACAGGATTATTCTTCGTGCGCCGGCTTAAAATCTGGATTACCCGTTCAATCTCTTGTGTGCGGTCGATTACCGGGTCCAATTTATTCTCGCGGGCCAAGGCTGTAAGGTCCCTGCCAAAAGCATCTAAAGCAGGAGTTTTTGTTTTTGTCTGCGCACCCGCTCCCTGATTCATCCCGGGCAAAGCAGAGCCTAGAAGACCCATCACCTCGTTACGCACAGAGTTTAAATCCAGGCCCAGGTTTAATAACACCTGGGAAGCGATCCCTTCGCCTTCACGGATAAGGCCTAATAAAAGATGCTCGGTGCCGATATAATTATGCCCCAAAGAACGGGCTTCTTCAGCCGCCAGTTCCAGGGCTTTTTTTGCACGGGGGGTAAAAGGGATATCCCCGATAATCTGGGTAGTCGGCCCCGGCTGCACCAGTTTTTCTATCTCCAGCCTGATATTCTCAAGCGAAACCTCAAGCTTCTGCAAAACCGCAGCAGCCACACCTTCCCCTTCGCGGATCAAACCGAGCAATATATGCTCGGTGCCGATATAATCGTGGTTAAAACGCCTGGCTTCCTCTTTTGCCAGAATAATTACCTTCCTTGCCCTCTCAGTAAAACGGTTAAACATGATTTCTCCTCATTTTATAATAGGTTTAATTTCTTACGAATCAACTCCGCTCTTTTCAAATCCCTTTCATCAGAAGAAAGTTTCTTATTTTCCAGTTTTTGCAGATGCGCCGGCTGGGTAATTATAAACAGCTCATTGATCGTACGGCGGTCAATGTCCTTGATCATTCCAAGGTCGCTTCCCAATCTGACCATAGACAACAATTCAATCGTCTCCTGGCTGGTAATGATGCGGGCGCTCTTTAAAATACCCAGGGAACGGTTGACCCTATCTTCTAAAACCTCTTTGTTTTTAGAAAGCAGTATCTGGCGCGCCTGGGTTTCCTGTTCGATAATCTGACGGATAAGCCCGTTGATATTTTCAATTATCTCGCTCTCCCCGTGCCCCAGGGAAACCTGGTTGGAGATCTGGAAAAAATTACCGCTGGCCTGCGTGCCTTCACCGTAAAGGCCGCGGGTGGTAAAACTTAATTTGGCAATCGCCGCCAGCACGCGTTCAATCTGCCGGCTCATTACCAAAGCAGGAAGATGGAGCATGACCGAACCCCGCATTCCGGTTCCTGTATTAGTAGGGCAGGCGGTAAGATAGCCGAAGTCATCTAAATAGGCATAATCCAGAATTTTGGACAGGGAATCATCCAGGCGGTTAATGATGTCCCAGGATTCAAAAAGGTTAAACCCCGACTGCATCAACTGGATACGCAGATGGTCCTCCTCGTTGATCATCACCGAAATTATCTCTTCATCATCAATCAGCAATCCCTTATACTCTGTTTTCTGGGTGTGCTCAATTGACATAAGGTGCCTTTCCACCAAAAACTGTTTATCGATTGGGTCTAAATCCGCCAGCCTGAAAAACGTGGATCTTTTAAGCATATCGATCTTGGCCATGGTATCAGCAGTCTTTGCCAGGATCCCCTCAAGCTGTACTTTGTTTGCCCAGTGCGGAAAAGGATACTTGTTAAGATTCCT
>JAQUSM010000007.1 GCA_028715095.1 Candidatus Omnitrophota bacterium | reverse complement strand
GGAAACCCGGGATATCCCTATTTGACGAAGGCGCCCGCTCGGCAGAAGCCGGTTTATTTTTCTTTGTTTTTAGAGAAACAGGCTTAGCGCGCATGATTTTTTTTAGCTTTTCCTTTACTTTATTTAATATCTTCATAAGCCACCTCCTCTAATAAAAAAGGGGATAATCTCCCCTTTTCACAAAACAATTGCTGCTTTCATTCAATCTCCCTTTATTTCATTTTCCAGGATTCTTCCCAGCTTAGCAACGCCCTTCTTTAAATTATTTCCCCGGGGGCCCTTTAAGCTTATTTGCCTTTTGCAGTTCATCTGTGAGGTTCTGGTTAGCCAGCTGCTCCTGGGCTAAAACTTTTTTGGTCTCCTCAAGCGCTGCCTTTGCCTCTTCAGCCTCTTTTTCTTTCGCTTTGGCCCTTTCCTCTAAAGCTGATCTCTCCTGAGAAAACTTGTTCATCTTCTCTTCCATCTGAAGGCGCGCAGCCATTTCTTTATCGCGGCCGGCTTTTTGACGCATCGCGTTATTACACGAACTAAGCGTGCCAAAGAAAAATATACACGACAATATCGCTAAAATAACTACTATCCGGTTCTTTAAAGCATCGTCCATTTATTTAAGATTCTCTTGAGGCTCTTTGAGCCCGGATGACTCTATATTAGAATCCTCTTCAGGAGCCTTGGCCCCGGATACCTCTTTAGAATCGCCTTTAACTTTAGTAACGTTAGGCAAAATAACAATTTCTACCCTGCGGTTCTGCTTACGGCCATCCGCGGTTTCATTAGAATCTACCGGCCTGTATTCTCCGTAACCGATTGCGGATAAACGTTCCGGCGCGATCCCCTGGTCCTTGACTAAATAATGTAAAACACTTAAGGCGCGGGCAGTAGAAAGTTCCCAGTTAGATTTCCAGCTGGAAAGCTTAATCGGGACATTATCGGTATGGCCTTCAATGCCCACATTAAATTGCGCCATATTATCTTTTAAGACCGACGATACCTTGTTTAATAAATTATAAGCCTCGGGCCTGATACTGGACTTGCCGGAATCAAACAAAAGATCCCCTACGACGGTAATAACCAGCCCCTTTTCCATCATTTGAAGCTTTATCTGTTTATCATTTATCTCCTGCCCAAACTTCTGTTCAAGCAAACTCTTTGAGCGGGAGAGTTCATCCAGCTGGGCATTCAACTCTTCAATTTTCTGGGCATCAGATCTCCTGCCGCTTTGAAAAACAAAACTGCATCCGGCTAAACCTAAAGTTATGGATAAAACCAGCGCGAATTTGAAAAAATTATTTCTCATCTTACTCTCCTTGGCCCTCTAGCCTGTTTATTTGAAATTGAAACCTAAATATAACATAACCCATTATTATAGTCAAGGATAAAATCGAACACCTTATAGATTTTATCCAGTGAAATCCTGGCGAGCGTAAGCGAGCCAGGGCAAGCACCTTCTATATCTTATATAAATAAGGTATCTTTTCTTGCGGAACCTATTGAAACCATGGTTATCTTGGCCTTAAGCCGGTCTTGCAATTCCTGGAGATAAGCCCGGGCATTAGGATGCAACTCTTTAAAAGAGCTTGGTTTATCATCCTGATTAGGCCAGCCCGGCATCTCCTTATAAACCGGGATAGCCTTGTTTAAGACTTCTAAATCATGGGGGAATTCCCTGATTACCTTACCTTTATATTTATAGGCGGTACAAATCTTTATTTTATCCAACCCATCGAGTATGTCCATTTTCATAATCGCCAAATCAGAAATACCATTAAGCATCACGGATTCCCTGGCCATCACCGCGTCAAACCATCCGCACCTGCGCGGCCTTCCGGTAGTAGCGCCAAATTCTTTTCCCTTATCGCGCATGAATTTACCAAAGCCTAAAGCAAACTCCGTCGGGAACGGCCCTTCGCCTACCCGCGTAGTATAAGCCTTGCAGACACCGACTACCTTATCAATCTTAACCGGAGATATACCTGTGCCGATACAGGCTCCTCCCGAAGTTGCCGAAGAAGAAGTAACAAAAGGGTATGTACCGAAATCAATATCCAGAAATGTGCCTTGCGCCCCCTCCAAAAGAATATCCAGTTTTTTATCAACTGCCTTGTTTAATAACACCGCGGTATTGCATACATAAGGGGCAAATAATTTACCATAAGCCAGGTATTGCCGGTATATTTTTTCAAAACTAAAACCGGAGTGCTGATACACCTTCTTAAAAATCTCATTTTTTTCCTTAAGATTATCCTTAAGCTTATCCCTGAAAACTCCGGGGTTGGTTAAATCAATCATGCGGATGCCGCAGCGGTTAATCTTATCGGCATAACAGGGCCCTATGCCTCTTCCGGTAGTGCCAATTTTATTCTTTCTTTTGCCTTCACGCAACTGGTCCAGATTCTTGTGATACGGCATAATCAAATGCGCTAAAGTTGAAATCTTAAAACGGCGCTTAAAATCAATGCCGTTTTTTCGCAGGTCATTTAATTCGCGCAAAAGCACCTCGGGATCAATCACCACGCCGTTGCCAATGCAGCAAATTTTACCGGCATGCAGGATACCCGAAGGAATAAGATGAAATATGTATTCCTTATCTGCCACTACTACGGTGTGGCCGGCATTGTTGCCGCCCTGATAGCGAACGATATAATCTACCTTCTGGGAGAGAATATCAATTATCTTGCCCTTGCCTTCATCGCCCCACTGCATCCCTACAATAACTATATTCATTTTTTCCTCATTTTATGGTGTCATCGTAAAAATCTTATGCGCAATATCCGGGTATCTGGCGATAAAATTCAACTCGTCATCAACCAGGGGTTTCTGATTATGCACATTAGCATACCTGACCAGCTCAAGTATACGGGTAGCCTCGGCATCATCCTTAAACGCTACCTCTAATTTTTCATAAACATTGCGAAACCCTTTAATCCCGGAATACTCTCCGGCGGTAATCTTCCTGCCGGTCTCAATTATTTCCGGCTCTCCGCGGCCAAGCTCCTCATAATCATAAAGCTCATAATTACGCCTGTCTTTCAATGCCCCGTCGGCGTGGATACCGGATTCATGAGCAAAGGCATTAGCCCCCACTCCGGGCTGGTTAATAGGTATCGGAACGCCGAATGCATAAGAAGCATATTTACAAATCTTCCAGGACATCTTCAAGTCCACCTTTTCATCTAAATGATAGTCCTGCATCCCATGGCCGAATTTAATCGCTAAAATTACCGAAACCAAATCCGCGTTACCGGCACGCTCGCCCATACCGTTAACACAAGTATTAATATAAGTATCTACTCCGGCATCATTGGCCGCCCTGGCTCCGGCAATGGAATTAGCCACCACCAAGCCCAGGTCATTGTGGCAATGCACTTCAATAGGCAAACCTACAGCTTCAGCCAATGATTTTATGCGCTCATAGATGCTAAAAGGAGTGTCGCATCCCAATGTATCGCAATAACGGATCCTGCTTGCGCCTGCCTCCTTGGCTTTAACGGCAAACTCAATAAGATAATCCATGCCGGTGCGCGAGGCATCTTCGGCATTTACTCCAATAATCTCTGCGCCGGAATTTATTGCTTCTTTTACCGACTCCTCCATCTCCCGGATTACCGATTGATGGTCCAGCTTTCCTTTAAATTTATGGATAATCATCTGGTCGCTGGTTGAAATAGAGAGATTGATGTATTTTAAATGCGGCACCAGCTTAAAAGCGGCCTTTACATCCTCTTTTGTCGCCCGCAGCCAGCCGCTTAAGCGGATATTGGAAAATCCCCCTAATTTAACCAGCTCTAAATTAGCATTCAGGTAATTTGTTTCATGGCGGGTGAGCGGAAAGCCAAACTCCGACTGGGAAATCCCCATCTGATCCAGGTACCAGTTAATCATAGTTTTCTGCAGCTTAGATAAACATATGCGCGAAGTCTGCACTCCGTCACGATTCGTTACATCAAGCAGGTAAATCTTAGGTTTATGCGCCATATCTACTCCTATTTTTTTATTATTTCCCTGAGTTCTTTCCTGTCCGGCGTCCCGCGCGAAGAAAACATCTGGTAATTATCCAAAAGGTAACTTAAAGAAAAACTAACTTCTACTTCTTTATTTAAAGCAATATTTTCGTTAAGCAGGAGCGCCCCTTCAGGCCCTCTGGCGCAGGCCTTTATTTTAAGTGTATCTGCCCCTTGAAGGCAATCCTCCCACCAGGAACTATTTATGTTCTTGGCGCGGCAGATTAAATAATCCCAGAACTTCTGCGGATAATACTTCTGCACACATACCCCGCGCAGGCATTCTTCTACTTCAGGCGTACCGTTCTTGGCGGAGAATCCTTTATAATTACCTACTGCCAGAAAATGCAAGGCCGGGTTAAACTCTCTTAATACCGAAAGGACCCCGGCGGCGTCTTTATCAAATATACTAAAAAATAAATCCAGGCTCCCTTTTTTAACCTGGCGGCCGATAAAATAAGAAATTCCGCCTATCTGCGGCTTAAGCATATACACACCGCCAATTAACTCCAGGTTATTTTTAAAGCTGTCAAAGTTACTCTCATTTTCTACTTCTTTGCCGATAATGTAAGCCGGCAAGGTCTTAATTGATAAATCCTTAACCAGCTTTTGCGCCCGTTTTAAATCGATATATTCAGCGCTGATACCTGGGAATTGCTTTTTTAACAGGGCCAGGATAGGCTCCGTATTACAGACAACGCAGTCCTTTGCGCTTATCACGGTAAGCTTCAACTTATTCGGTTTAGGGAACAAACAGTTTGCTTTAAGCTCCCCGGGATTCTGACAATTCCCCATCAACCCGTCCTTTTTACAGTTGGCATCGGAATAACAACGCGGCAAGATTGCAAGTATATCCGGGTCATCGGCTATTTTGTCCGACAGCCGGATCTCTTCGACCTTGCAGGTTAAAAGCTTGCCGTTTTTAACATCCAGGGTCAATTTCCCAAGCTTGCGCCCCTGCCAAAAAGGATGCACAATAAAAGTAGAACCGACCTTAGGCTCCAAATCTTCTTTTACCGGATTATATCCCATAAAAAGTATATCTATATCTTTAATCTTAGAGATTAAATCCAAATCTTCTTTTTTTCCCAGGGTGCTTAAAACAATCACTACTTCTACGCCTTCATTTTTAAGGCGGCCTACCAACTGGCCCATCTCCCTGGGCGGATTAACTTTTAACCCTTCTGATTTCTGGCCGGCAGATAAACCGGTTAAACCAATGATCCCTATCTTTGTCCCGGAAACCTGCTTGATAATATAAGGCGTAACTTTATCCGACTCTAAATTAGCGCTTAAAAAAGCGGGGCCGTCTTTTCCGGCATTCTTTAAGAAAAAATCCTTGCCAAAATTAAATTCATCGCTGCTTATGCCCACGGCATCATATCGCATCAGTTCCATCGCCTTGAGGTTTACTTCAGTGCGCTGCATATCCAGAAGGGTATTTTGAGTGTATTCATCCATCAGCCCTCCGGCGGTAAAGGAGCCGCAATCCAAAAGCAAGAGCCCCGGGGATTTCTTTCTCAACTCTTTCACCATACTCCCCCGGCGGGCGATCCCGCCATCCTGCTCAATGGGGCAGCTGCAGGGATAAAGCATGGCATGGGTATTCCCGGTATAAAGAACAGTTATTTCTTTTGCATAAATATTACAGGCGCTAAACACAATAAACCCCAAAATGAACAAAACAGATTTGAGTTCTTTCATGTGCGGATAACCTTTACAGTTAAAATGTTTTCTAATTCCCGTATTTTATCCTGGATATCCTGGCTGACCTGGCTGTCTACGTTTAATACGCTGATTGCCTTGCCTCCCTGCTGGTCCCTGCCAAATGTCATCGCGGCGATATTAATGCCGCTCTTACCCATAAGTGTCCCGAGGCTGCCGATTAATCCGGGTTTATCCCAGTTACGGATAAAAACCATCTCGCCAATCGGATATAGTTCAAGGTAATAATCGTCGATTTTTACAATGCGCGGCTGCTTATTGCTGGAGAGGGTCCCAAAGACTTTTTTTGCCTCCTTATCCGTCTTGATCTCTAATTGGATCAAATTTACAAATTCCCCTTCCTGGGCCGACTTTGATTCACGTAATTTTATCCCTCTCTCCTTAAGTAAGGATACGGCATTAACAAAATTTACCGTTTCCTTTAATATGGGTTCAAGCACACCTTTGGCAAGAGCCATAGTTACCGGGCTTAAATCATATTTAGTAATCTCTCCGCTATAATTTATAACTAACTCCTGGAACCTTCCCTCTACAAGCTGGGCGGCAAACATCCCCAGTTTTTCACCTAAATTAATATAGGGGTTAAGAATTTTGCAAACCTCAGCTTCTAAACACGGATAATTAGCGGCATTGCGTATACCCCTGCCCAAAAGGGCATCGCGCACAATCTCGGCCACCTCAATTGCCACATTCACCTGGGCCTCTTCGGTAGAAGCGCCAAGATGCGGGGTAATAATCACATTATCAAGCTTTAAAAGTTCGTTATCCGCCGAAAGCGGCTCGCTCTCAAAGACATCCATGGCTGCGCCGGCAACCTTAAGTTCTTTTAAAGCCTTAACTAAAGCTACCTCATCGATTATCCCGCCGCGGGCGCAATTTATTATACGCACTCCTTTTTTCATCAAGGCAAACTCATTGTCAGAAATCATATGCCTGGTTTCATTGGTTAACGGAGTATGCACGGTAATATAATCAGCCTCCTGCAGCACCTTCTTTAATTCCGCGACCTCGACGCCAATGCTTTCGGCAACCTCAGCCGACAGAAATGGGTCATATGCCAACACCTTCATCCCGAATGACAAGGCGCGCTTGGCAACTTCAGAACCGATACGGCCAAAACCTACTATGCCAAGAGATTTTCCGTATAGTTCGACTCCCATAAATTTTGAACGCTTCCATTCCCCTTTTTTCGTCGATGCATTAGCCTGCGGGATATTCCTGGAAAGGGCAAGGATCATGCTAAAAGTATGCTCGGCGGTAGAAATAGTATTGCCGGCCGGGGTATTCATAACAATAATGCCTTTTTGTGTAGCTGCCTCCAAATCAACATTATCCAGGCCGACTCCGGCGCGGCCGATAACCTTAAGTTTCTTAGCGGCCTGAATCACGTCTTTAGTTACCTTTGTTGCGCTGCGCACTACCAGTGCATCGTAATCTTTAATTGCCTCCTTTAAGGCATCGGGCTTCAAATCTGTTTTTACATCCACGGTAAGTTCCTTGGATTCTTTAAATACCTTTAGCCCTTCTTCAGATAAAGCATCGCTGACTAAAACCTTAATCATTTTACCTGCTCTCCTTCTTTAAAAATACCTCTTCAGCCGCGCTGACACCGGCTCCAAGTTTGAAAACATACCCTGATTCTTTTAAGACTTTCTCAAGGCAGGAAATACCCGCGATAATATCAAATTCTTCGATAAAACCCATGTGGGCAAACCTGAAAATCTTACCTTTTAATTCAGCCTGGCCTCCGGCAATAGTTACCCCATAGACATCGCGCATGGTCTTAACTAATTTCTCCCCTTCAATACCGGCGGGAACCTTTACCGCGGTTACCACATCCGAAGAAGCATCGGGAGCGAATAATTCTAAGCCCAATGCCTTCATGGCAGCCTTAGTGGCAGAGGCCATTATTTTGTGGCGATTAAATATATTTTCCAGGCCATCCTGCTTCATCATTCTCAATACTTCCACTAAAGCAATGACCAGGGAAATAGCCGGGGTAAAAGGCGTATCTGTCTTTTGAATCGCTTTCTTTGCCACTGTTAAATCAAAATAATACCGCGGGCTCTTTGAAACAGAAATCAGCTCCCAGGCCTTTTTGCTTACGCTTATAAAGGCAAGCCCCGGGGGGAGCATGAAACCTTTTTGTGAACCTGAGACACAAACATCAACACCCCAGGCATCAGTTTTTAAGTCGATAGCTCCCAGGCCGCTGATTGCGTCCACCACTAAGACTGCATTAAATTTAGCAACAACCTTGCCAATCGCCTCAATATCGCTGACTACTCCGGTAGAGGTTTCACAAAGAGTGGTAAAAACGGCTTTAATATTAGGGTTAGCCTGAAGCTTTTTTTCTATCTCCTTAGGGTCTACTGCCTTGCCCCACTCAACCTTAATCACCTCTGCCTTAACCCCATAACTTGTGCATAGTTCTGTCCAACGTTCTCCGAATTTACCGCTTTCTACGGTGATTGCAGTATCCTGCGCAGAAAGCAGGTTAGCTACCGCAGCCTCCATCGCGCCGGTACCGGAAGAGGTAAGAATAAATACTTCTGATTGTGTCTGGAATACATACTTTAACCCCTCAGTAGCTTCTTTAAGTATTGCCTGAAACTGCGGGGTGCGGTGATGGATAATCGGCTTGCCCAGGGCCTGGCATACTTCAGGCGGAAGCGGAGTCGGACCAGGTGTCAAAAGATAGTTTTTCCTCATTTTCGTTCCCCTTATTTTAATTTCTTGTTGTTAAGAACCACTTCATCAATTATCCCGTAATCCTTTGCTTCTTGAGCAGACATAAAATAATCCCTGTCAGTATCCTTTTGTATTTTTTCCAGCGACTGTGCCGTGTGATGCACCAGGATCTCATTAATTTTATCGCGAAGGTGTAAAATCTCCTTAGCCTGGATAGATATATCGGCTGCCGCCCCCTGCACCCCTCCCCAGGGCTGGTGGATCATTACCCGTGAATTAGGAAGGACAAAACGCTTCCCCTTTGTGCCCGCTGCCAATAAAACCGCCCCCATACTGGCTGCCTGGCCCACGCAATAGGTTGCCACATCGCATTTGATAAACTGCATAGTATCGTATATCGCAAGGCCCGCAGTAACCGAACCTCCGGGAGAGTTAATATAAACATTAATGTCCTTATCTTTCTCCTCCATCTGTAAAAAAAGCATCTGGGCGATCACGAGATTCGCGACATAATCATCAATAGGCGTGCCGATAAAGACAATCCGGTCTTTTAAAAGACGCGAGTAAATATCGTAGGCACGCTCATAACCCCGCGCAGTTTGCTCAATTACCATAGGAACCAATACCTGCATTTTCGTATCCATCGTAGCCTCCGCTTTAATGAGTCTCCTGCCAATCTGCTTCGCTTAACAAAAATTCCATTACCTTAGCCGGCATATGATCATCCAAAGGAATGCCTTCTTTTTTGGCAATCTGCGCTAAAACTAAATATACCTTAACCTGTTTTTTAGCCTGGGGCTGTATCCCCTCCAGGATCAACTTCTCCTGCTCCTCGATTTTATCACGGGGCAGGCCCTTCATCGCTAAATCCAGTTTTGTCTGACGCAGCATATCCTGAGCCTGCCGGCTAACCAGGCCCTCGGGCACTTTAAATTCCAGGTCCTTCAGCAAGTTATCAATCAATTCACTTTCAATGCGCTGGCGTTCCTGATTTTCCTTATTAATAAAAATCTGCCTCTCTACCGCTTTCTCAAATTCCGATAGATTCGGATACCCCAAAGAACGGCTGAACTTATCATCTATAATCTCTGCCTTGCGCGATTCCTTGACGGTATCGAGCTGCTTCTTTACCTCTTCGGCGGATACTGTGACTAACTTGTAATTTATCTTTTTTTTCTTATAGTCCTTAATGGATATCTCCGGAGTCACTTCCACAACCGCCTTAAATGAAAGGTTACTGCGGTCCAGCTTCACGTCAGTTATCTGCGGTAATTCGATCACATCAAGCTTCTCTGCCGCGATTGCCTGGTTATACACATCAGGGACCAGTTCTTTTAATACCTGTTCATGGACTGAAGCCGCATAATGTTTTTCTAAAACATCCCTTGGAGCTTTACCCGGCCGGAATCCCGGCACCTTTGCTTCCTTGGCAATCTGGGAAAAAACCTCCTCAAATTTATTTTTAACTAATTCCCCGCCTACTGTTACGCTTAATTCGCATTTAGTACTATCCAGCTTCTTTACTTCGGTTTTCATTTGAATCCCTTTCCTATTTTTTATATGTATATGTGAGATCCTTCGCTTAATCACTTGAAGATTTCTACGAAATCTTCTGCTTTACAAATTACCCCTTTCCCGCTCAAAGCTGCCTGAGCAAGATACCCGCTCAGATACTGTGCAAAAATTTTTAAAATTTTTGCACCTTCGCGGGTATGAGTTCGTGCATTAAGTTATGTCGCTAAACTAAATTAGCGCCTCCATAACTTAAGCACTCACTCACATTCTGAATTTTTCCCCCAGATAAACCTCGCGCGCGCGCGGGTGGCTGATCAATTCATGCGCCGTACCTGATATAAGGATAGACCCGTCAGCTATCAGATAAGCCCGGTCAGTTATAGCCAGTGTCTCCCGCACATTATGATCGGTCAATAAAATCCCCAGCCCCTTAGCTTTTAGCTCTTTGATGATCTCCTGGGCTTCATTGACCACTATAGGGTCAATACCTGAAAAGGGTTCATCCAAAAGTATAAAAGAAGGATTGGTTACCAGCGCGCGGGTAATTTCAAGGCGCCGCCTTTCCCCTCCGCTTAAGGTATACGCTTTATTCTTTGCCAAATGCGCGATATTCAATTCTTCAAGCAGGGAAATCAGCCTGCGCTTTCTTTGCGAGCGGCTCAAGGGCAGAGTTTCCAGGATAGCGTTTATATTTTCCTCAACCGTCAATTTGCGGAATATCGAAGCCTCCTGGGAAAGATACCCTATACCAAAACGCGCGCGTTCGTGAATAGGCAGATTCGTAATTTCATGGTTGTCGAAAACAATCGTACCGCGGTTTGGCGGCACAATGCCTACGATCATATAAAAAGTCGTGGTCTTTCCTGCGCCATTGGGGCCAAGCAAGCCTACGATTTCACCCCGCTTAACCGTGATATCCACGCCGTTAACCACGGTGCGGCCGTCGTATGACTTGGCTAAACCTTTAGTTTCCAAAAGCTGCATTCAAATTCTCCGTTTGATAAATCTCTATCTGGGGCCTGCCGGTCAACACTATCCTCTTATCCAAAGCAGTATAGACCGCTCCCTGGCTAAAAGAAGTATTCTCTCCGCGCAATATACGCACATTCCCCTGGGCAACAATCTTATTAATAGAACTGGACATCACCGCGGACCCCTCGTTCTTCTTCGGGCCATCCTGCTTCGGGGTAAAATAAACCTGCATCTTGTCGCTATACATGGTTAAATCCGGCGTTTCTACTTTAACATTATTATTAAATATGGCAATATTTTTTTCGTAATCCACCTCCAGGGGTCCATCGCAGATAATCATAATCTTTTCTTTCTTGCCCTTTTGTTTATCTTGCGGCTCGATATCCAAACGCACGTCTTTTTCCAATGCCACCTGTTTAAGCGCGGTCTGGCCCCTTGCCCCTACGCCGGTAAGGTTCATATCTGAACGCTGAAGATTGATTTTGTCCAGAGTACTGACTATCTGCTGTTTGCGGTCCCAATCCAGGGAATTAGTGGTCAGCTTTGATCCGCTTGAAGTGGTAATCACCACATTATCTTCTAAATGCACAACCCCGCTTTTCTTGTTAAAATCTCCGTTATCCGCGGTAAGGTTGATACTATCTTTATCGGCGTAATGGTTGCCCACTACCTCCTTAAGCTTGACCACCTCATTAAATATATCCGCTGATTTCCCGGCCAGGTCCCAGGACTTTTTCCCTTTCTCTCCATAGCCAGAAAGGGAAAAGTCTCCGATTTGCTGGTCAGAATCCTTATTCTCTTTTACTGTTTTGATGGTTTCAACTGCCAAAGCGCTGCCGGAGAAGGATACAAATGCCAGGATCAAAAATACAAGCTTTTTAAACTCCATAAAATTTTAAAATATCTTTCCATTTACCCTGTGATTTAAGGATCAATTCGGCTACTTCCCTGACAGCGCCGCGGCCGCCTGTATGGCTGGTTACATAAATTGCGGCCTCTTTTATTTCGCCGGAAGCGTTTCCCACTGCTATCGGCACACCCACTTCATGCATAAGCGACAGGTCCACCAGGTCATCAGCTACAAAACAAATTTCATCTACGGAAACTTTGTATTTCTTGATAATTTTCCCCAAGACCGCGGTCTTTGGGAAGACATCGGCAAAAACCTCAGCCACCCGCATATCTTTGGCGCGCGGAAGAATAGTTTTAGAACTTTTAGCCGTAATCAAGATGGTAGGAATCCCTGCTTTATTTAAAACATAAACCCCTAAACCGTCATGCACATCAAAAAACTTCAATTCACTGCCCCGGGAATCATAGACTATCCTGCCGTCAGTTAAAACCCCGTCTACATCCAATAAAAGCAGCTTGACTTTTCGCAGGCGGCCGCTTAACTCTTCATTTGTTTTCTTCTTAAGCATAATTAAACCAAACCTGCCTTAAGCAGATCCTGAACATCCAGCAAACCTACCGGCCTCATAAACTTATCCACTACGGGGACCTCATCTATTTTCTTAGCCTGTAATATACGCATTGCCTCGGCAGCCAGCATATCCTTATTTACAACAGTAGGATTTTTGGTCATCACCTCTTTAATCAGCCGTTGCGCCAGATTCTTATCGCTCTCCAGGTGGCGGCGCAAATCTCCGTCGGTAAAAATCCCTTTTAACTTGCCGTTTTTATCTACAACCGTTGCCGAACCTGCCCTGGCGCGGGTAATCGCGCATAAAACCTGTGAAACTTTTTTATTCTCGCCTACCACGGCATTTGCCTGTGCCCGGCGCATAATGTCCTCAACTTTTAAAAGCAGCCGCCTGCCTAAAGCTCCTCCGGGATGGAAAAAAGCGAAATCTTTTTCTTTAAAACCTTTCAGCTCCAGAAGGCATACTGCCAAAGCATCCGCCATGGCCAAAGTAGCGGTGGTCGAAGCCGTAGGGGCAAGGCCTAAAGGGCAGGCTTCTTTTTCAACCGAGACATCCAAAACTACATCGCTGTATTTAGCAAGAACTGATTTTACATTCCCGGTAAGCGAAATAATCGGTGAACCTATCTTTTTGAGTATAGGCAGCAGCTGCTTCATTTCTTCAGTCGAACCGCTATTAGAAAGAATAATCACTACATCATCATCGGTAACCTTGCCCAAATCTCCATGGATGGCCTCTGCGGTATGCATAAATAAACTGGGCGTCCCGGTAGAAGCAAGGGTCGCGGAGAGTTTTTGCCCGATTATGCCGGTTTTACCCATCCCGCTGACTACAACCCTGCCTTTATTTTTAAGGATTAACTCGATTGCTCTGACAAACTCCTTGTTCAGGCGGCCCTTAAGCAGCTTTATTGCCTGCGCCTCAATATCCAGGACCTCTTTTGCCCGCTTAATCACATTTATTTTCATAGCGCACGCTCAATCTTTTTAATTTGCTTTAACAGGGTTTCCAATTCTTTAAAATTAATCATATTCGCTCCATCGCAAGGAGCTGTCTTAGGATCAATATGCACCTCCAGAAATAAACCATCACAGCCAAAAGCCACAGCTGCCCTGGAAAGGCCCGCTACAAATTCACTTTGTCCTCCGGAACAAGCGCCTTTGCCCCCGGGAAGCTGCACGCTATGCGTAGCATCATAAATCACAGGATAACCAAACCCGCGCATAATTAAGAGGGCCCGGTAATCCGTAACCAGATTATTATAACCAAAACTTACCCCTCTCTCCGTAATCAAAATATTTTTGTTTCCGGCGGATTCAACCTTTTTAATTATCGGTAAAATATCCCATGGCGCCAGGAACTGGCCTTTTTTGATATTCACGACCTTGCCGGTTCTTGCCGCAGCCAGCACAATATCTGTTTGACGGCTCAAAAATGCCGGGATCTGGATAATATCCAGGACCTTAGCTGCTGCAGGCATATCTTTTGCGCAATGCACATCACTCAAGACAGGCACTTTTAGCCGCTGCTTTACTTTCTTAAGGATAGCTAATCCCTTGGTTAATCCCGGGCCGCGGTAAGAACCAACCGAAAGCCGGTTGGCCTTATCAAAACTGGACTTAAATATAAACGGGACTCCGCATGAGGATGCGATAGCCTTTATCCTGCCGGCAGCTTCAAGGCAAGAGCTTTCCGATTCAATAACACAAGGCCCGGCAATAAGCACGAGCGGATTCTTTTCGCCAAATTTTATATTTCCCACATTAACCTGACGCATTAGCTTATCCCCTTTTGTAATAAAGCCTTGAGCTTCTCTAAATCTTCAGGAGTATCCACGCTTATAGTATCAAATTTAGTTTCAATTACCTTAATTTTAAAACCTTCGGCCAAGACACGCAGCTGCTCAAGTTTCTCTGTTTTCTCAAGATTAGAAACAGGCAGGTTTTTATAGGTAAAAAGAAAATCTTTGGTATAGCCATAAAGGCCGATATGCTTGTAGTAAGTTGCCTCTTTAATCTCGGCATTTGGAGCTAAATACGGGATAGGCGCGCGCGAAAAATACAAAGCAAGGTTATTCTTACCCACCACTACCTTCACCACGTTTGGATCGGCTATCTCTGCCGGGTCAACAATCTTCTTCATAATCGTCGCCATGCTAAGAGAGCTGTCTTCTAATAAAGCGCGCGCGACATTATCGATCATCATTGGATGAATCAAAGGCTCATCCCCCTGGATATTGACAACAACCTTCACATCCAAAGGATTAACCACTTCGCTGATCCTGTCAGTGCCGCAGGTATGCTCTTTAGAGGTCATTACGGTCTTAGCCCCGAATTTAATTGCCGCCTTTTGGATTATTTCATCGTCGCAGGCAATAATCAAATCATCCAGTATGCGGCTGGATTTAGCCCGTTCCCAGACATGCTGTAACATAGGCTTGCCCATAATATCCGCCAAGACCTTGCCCTTAAACCTGGTAGATGAATACCTGGCCGGTATGACTCCGATTACATCCATTTTATTTAATCCTCTCCAAAAGTTCCCGGGAAGTTGTTACCGCTGTCCCCAATTTGCCCACGACAATACCCGCGGCAAAATTAGCGATATGGGCTGCCTCAAGCTTTGAGGCCCCGGCGCAAAGCGCCAGGGTGAAACTGCTGATTACCGTGTCCCCTGCCCCGGACACATCAAAAACTTCCTGAGCTTGCGTCGGGATATGCGTCATGCGGCCATTCTTTTCAAACAATTTCATACCCTGCTCGCCTAAAGTCACCAGGATAGAATCCAGGTTTAAATACTCCGTAATCTGCCGGGCCGCTGAATCAACATCTTTATCAGCAAATAACCTGTCAGTGTTAATCTTAAACCTGTTATCTGTATCTTTTATCTTAAGATTCCTAATGGCGTTCTCCAATTCCTTGCGGTTGGGGGTTATTGAAGTCACCCCGCGGTAATATTGAAAATTCTCTTCCTTAGGGTCTACGGTAATAATCTTTTTGCAGGCCTGAGCTAAAGATACAAGCCTCCCGATAAGCTCAACATTAATTACCCCTTTGCCGTAATCCTCAATAATAAGCGCGTCAAATGATCCGATGTTTTTTTCGACATACTTTAAGATCTTTAAATTCAACTCCTCCGGAAGGTCATGCGTATGCTCCCAATCCACCCTTACTACCTGCTGATGCCCGGCAAGGATGCGCGTCTTTACAGTAGTATGCCTTTTATTTTCTTTAAAGATACCCTGCGTATTAATCTTTCTTTTTCTTAATTCAGCGAACAATATCCTGGAATTTGCGTCATCGCCCGTAACCCCTACCAAAGAAACCTCCGCGCCTAAAGAACGGATATTATTGGCGACATTGGCCGTGCCCCCGGGGACAAAGGTACGTTTATTTGCCCAAAGCACAGGGACCGGGGCCTCCGGAGAGATTCTCTCTACGCTGCCCCATATATACTCATCCAGGATCAGGTCGCCAATGACCAGGATCCTGGCCTTATTAAATTTCCCGATTATCTTTCTTAAGTTCTTCATATCTTTTCAATTACCGCCTGCGCTAAAAGAGGCAGCATTATCTCGTGGTGGCCGATAATATAATAGCCCCTGCCCCCTGAATTCGTAGGACGGATCACTACATTCTGCGCCGGACGATAATGATAAATCATATCAAAATTGGCAGTGGTAAAGTCCTTAACCTTATTCCCAAGGTTACGCGCCAGGTTAAGCGCCTTTAAAAAGACTTCGGGCAAAAGCACGGCCGAGCCAAAATTTAAAACCACCCCTCCCTGATTTAACGCGCGGATATTCCCGACAAGGGTATGGAAATCACGTAATGAGCCTTCGGCGGTAAGCCCGGCGTCAAATGAAGGATGCTGATGGATTATATCCGTACCGATTCCCACAAAAACGCATACCGGTACATTGTACTTGTAAGCGTTATAAAGCAGGCTTAAATTCTTATAAGGCAAATTTTCGTCTGAAATCATTTTCCCCACCGCGCTCCCCAAACCTAAACCTTCGCTTACGCCGTCTTTAACCGCCTGGTTAATAAAATCAGCGGTTTCTTTACCCATGCCAAAACTGCCGTTTTTAAGGTTTTCGGCAACATCTTCGGAGGTCTTTGCCTGGAAAGCAATCTCAAAATCATGGATGATCCCGGCGCCATTAAGACAAATACAGCTAATCACTTTTTTCTTAATCAGCTCAATCAATACCGGATTAAGCCCGCACTTTATTACATGCGCTCCAGCCATAAAAATTACCGCTTTTTTCTTCTTTCTGGCTGCGGCAATATCCGAAGAAACCGCCAGTAAATCTCTGGCCTTTAATATATCCGGCAAAGAGCTTAAAAACCCTTTGAAGCTCTTGAGTTTGGCCGGAGCAAGCGCAAAATCCCCCTTATTTACCTTGCTAAAGCGGGTTTTAATCGAATATCTTTTTACTTTCTTCAAGTTAATCATAGGTAATAATTTTATCACAATTCAACGCTAATTCAAACAGAAATATTTTGCTCACAAGTATTACCATATACACTAAGCTTTCCGTCTTTTGCTACGGCACGAAGATTTTCGCCGTGTGCTACGGTTTACGGCTCGTTTCGGCAGCGCAAGGTTCCTTACGCATCAGGTATTGCCTGCACTCGCCGTAAAGCCTTGCACACATATCTATGATAGCGATGCCGAAAATCTTCTAATGTGCCTTAAGCAAAAGCCAGAAATCTTAGTGTATGACTTGGCTTGTTTCCAAGCAGGGCGTTTGCAGGCCGAGCGGGCAAGGTTGCCCGGCTAAATACGTAAGCCTGGCAGAGCGAGGCCGAAACCCGAGCGCAGCCTGCCACGCTGGGGCAGGCAAGCGTCCCTGCGGGAAACAAGACAAGGCAGACGCATTATTATTCAATTTTTAAAATTGATTCGGCGGCGGAGAGCACATCCTCTACGCTGATTGCCTTAAGGCAGGCAAACTCTTTTTTGCAATTATGCGCCAGGCATTGAAGGCAGCCTGCATCTTTATGCAGGTATTTATCCTGTTTGCCTAACGGTCCCCAGCGCCGCGGGCTAAGCCCGGCTTGATTACGCCCAAAGATAGAAATAACCGGAACCCCTAAACTCGAAGCAATATGCACCGGCCCGGAATCATTAGAAATAAATAAAACG
>JAQUSM010000104.1 GCA_028715095.1 Candidatus Omnitrophota bacterium | reverse complement strand
CTATTTTCTCCCCCTAAAAATTTCGCCAGTTTTTTGAAAAGATAGCGCTAGGCGGGGCGCGGGGTGGGGGCCGCGCCCCGCCCAAGCAATTCTTTGACGCACTGAACGCAAGAGGCTTTGCCGTGCCGCCCCGCGCAAGAGCTTTTGTGTTGATGGCGGCACAGCGGACGAACCCGCTCTTTACCTTATTTCTTTTTTTATTTTGAAAACTTGCTGTGAGGACGCTTGCGGCTTTGCGGCTGGGCGGCGGCAGCCGCAAAGCCGCAAGCAAAGCCGAACACGCAATAAAATTAGCACGAAGCGAGCGGCCCAGCGAGCGCCATTGCCCGCTCAATGTGGGAGCGCCCCCCAGGGCGCGGGGCATTTAAAGATGTTTCCTTAGAGACCAGCTTTACCCTGGTATTAGAGACAGAACGGCAAGGGGCGGGGCATAGCGCCGATAGTTATAGCGGGAGAGGTTGTTTCCGGGAAGAGTTTGTTTGTGAGGACGCGGGGCATTAGGAGATGTTTCCTTAGAGACCAGCTTTACCCCGGTATTAGAGGTGCGGCCCCCACCCAAATGTTTTCACCAGATTATTCCCTGATTGCTCAAGAAATGTCAACCTGAACCCATCTTTTAGCTGATGGAATAATTCTTGACTTATTCCATTCTAAGGTATAATATTAGAACAACATAGATCGTATGCTAAAGTAATGGAATAAGGAGAGGAGCGCCATGCCAAAAATCCCTTTTATCCCCCCTAAATTACCACCTAAAATTGACTATTCTTTTTTGATTAAAGAAATCGGCCAGGCTCACGACGCTTTGGGTCAGCTTAACGGTTTGTTGGTAAATATACCCAATCCCAGTCTGCTTACGACTCCTCTTTTAACAAAAGAAGCAGTTTTGAGTTCCCGCATAGAAGGCACTCAAGCAACCCTTAAAGAAGTTTTTGAATATGAGGCGGAAGCCAAATCTTCTGAAGAAGACGCAAAGGAAAGAGATGTTCGTGAAATCATAAATTACCGCCGCGCAATGGATATAGCGATAGACGAATTAGCAAAAAGGCAGATCGGGGAAAATCTTTTAAAGCGGATACATCACATCCTTTTATATTCTGCCCGGGGCGCTCACAAAGATAGAGGACAATTTAGGAAATCGCAGGTTTATATTGGCCCTCCTAATTCTACTATTGATGAAGCCACATATATTCCACCTCCACCGGCAGAAATATTGTCTCTTTTAAGCAACTGGGAAGCATATATAAATTTGGAAAGCGAGAAAGATGTTTTAGTGCAGATAGGAGTCGCGCATTATCAATTTGAAGCAATTCATCCTTTTATGGATGGAAATGGAAGAATCGGCCGGCTTATAATCCCGCTGTTTCTTTATCAACGAAAACTTCTTTCTCACCCCTTGCTTTACATCAGCGAATATTTCGAAAGCAGACGGAGCGATTACTATGGTTTGCTTAACGGAATAAGCGGGGGAGAGGGATGGGAGAACTGGCTTAAATTTTTTCTGCAGGCGGTAACCGTGCAGTCATTAAAAACCCAAGGGGCGGTCTTAAAGATTCTTGTTTTATACCGAAAGTTGAAGGATGAGATAGCACAAGTTAACGCTGTTCATGCTGTTAGTCTGTTGGACATAATTTTTGCTTCGCCTGTAATTTCCTTCGTTAGTATAAAAAAACGCATCAGAGCCCGTAGTTACCAGACGATATATAACCTTTTGAATAAATTCGTCGCTTTAGGAATTTTGAAAGAAACGCCAGGAAGAAAACGAAATCGGATTTTTATTTTTCAGCAGCTTCTTGATATTCTAAAATAAGTTATTAGGTATATTTTTTACTTTCCTCCCTCTAAAAATTTCGCCAGTTTTTTGAAAAGATAGCGCTAGGCGGGGCGCGGGGCATTGAGAGATGTTTCCTATAATTAACTAAGGAGGTGGGTATGGATAAGTCAATATTGCTTGCGAGGTTTATCGGTCCTTACATTATCGTTATCGGAGCGGGTCTGTTGTTTAACGTAAAGGTCTACCAGAGAATTATGGAGGATTTTTTCAAGAATGCGGCGTTGGTATATGTTACCGGGCTCATCACCTTTGTCGCGGGCTTGACTATTGTGTTGTTCCATAATCTCTGGGTCAGGGATTGGCGTATCATCATTACGTTCTTTGGCTGGAGCGCGTTGATTAAAGGCGTCTGGCTCATCGTTTTCCCGGGCACAATGGTGAAGATGACAGAGGCATTCGCTAAGAATATAAAAGCGCTGGTTATTCCCTGGGTCATCATGCTTGCCATCGGAATATTTCTGCTGATTAAAGCATATTAAGCTTTCCTAAAAAGATTTGCTTGTTGAGGGCGCGGTGCATGAGGAGATGTTTCATTAGGGGTTTAGCCCGGGGATTATGCACCTTTGCCTATCGGAAGGCAAAGTGTCCCGCTTCTGCGGGAGTTTCTTGTGGGGAAAGAGAAGAATTTAGAATTGCTTCCAATGAGTAACCCCATCTTATTTTTTGCCTGTTTTTGACAAGATGACTATAGGAGGATTAAGATGAGTTATTTAAGAAGCATGCTTATAGGGATAGCCATATTTATCATGACTGCCTCATTGACTCTTGCAGAAATAAGATATGGCGCAAATAAAGAAAGTAACCCTGATAAAGGAGGAACAATGAAGACTAACGAGAAGGTTGAGAACGCAGCAGCATATGTCTTACCGCCTTTACCATATCCTGAAAACGTATTGGAGCCGGTAATCTCTGCCAGGACCATCAGTTTTCATTATGGTAAGCATCATAAAGCTTATGTCGACAATCTTAATAAGGCGGTAGCGGGCACTGAATTTGCCGGCATGCCGTTAGAAAAGATCATAACTGAAACAGCGGGTAAAGCGGATAAAACCGCGATCTTCAATAATGCGTCACAGGCGTGGAACCATGCGTTTTATTGGAAGAGCCTGACTCCAAATGGCAGCGGTGAACCACCTGCAACGTTGAAGAAAATGATTGAGGATTCTTTCGGTACCATAGATGCATGTAAGAAGGAGTTGGCGGCTGCGGCAACCACTCAATTCGGCAGTGGATGGGCATGGCTTGTGCTGGATGGAGGCAAGCTTAAGGTGGTTAAAACCAGTAATGCGGATTCGCCTTTGATTAAGGGCATGAAGCCTCTATTGACCATTGATGTGTGGGAGCACGCTTACTATCTTGATTATCAAAACCGCCGCCTGGACTATGTCAATGCTGTACTCGATAAACTGATTAATTGGAGTTTTGCGGCAGATAATCTCAAGTAACATTTTTCTGGATGTAAGGTAAAATAATAAAAGAAGCCCTATCTACGCCCGGACAAGTTAAGCGAAGAATCGTCCTCTCCAAACCCCAAATATTCTTGAAATATCAAGGTATTGAGCCTATAATTAAGCTAATAAACTCAGCGAGGTTTTCCATTGGTTTATATGATGAAGATAAATGCCATGATTGGTAAAGCTGGTCATGGCATTTTGTTTGATTCCGGCAGATGAAGAACGAACTATGAATATTTTAACATTCTCAACACTTATTGGTCTGGCTTCAATTCTGGCAGGATTCCTGGGCTCCTTGACAGGCTTAGGCGGCGGGGTTGTTATCGTGCCGTTATTGACCTTAGTCTTCGGTGTGGATATCAAATATGCCATTGGCGCTTCTTTAATTTCCGTAATTGCCACTTCTTCGGGAGCAGCCTCCGCGTATGTAAAAGAAGGTTTTACTAATATACGAATCGGGATGTTTTTAGAGGTCGCCACTACTTTTGGAGCGCTTCTAGGAGCATATATCGCCACAAAATTATCTAACTCTGCTATAGCAATTATATTCGGCCTTATCCTTATACACTCAGCATATTTAACGCTTAAGCGCATCGGGGAATCATCCTTAGCTTTAAAATCAGATTCTTTAGCCCGGCGATTAAGGTTAGATGGGGCATATCCGGTGCCTGCGGGATTAGAATCTTACCATGTGCAGGGTGTGCCGGTGGGGTTTTGTATTATGTTTTTGGCGGGCAGCATTTCAGGCTTGCTGGGGATTGGTTCGGGCGCGCTTAAGGTCATAGCCATGGACCAGGCAATGCATATTCCTTTTAAGGTCTCTACGGCAACAAGTAATTTTATGATAGGAGTTACTGCTGCCGCAGGCGCAGGCATATATCTTAACCGCGGATATATAGATCCTGTTTTAGCTATGCCGGTCATGTTAGGTGTTTTATTGGGTTCTCTTATAGGTTCACGCCAATTATTTGAGGCTGAGACAAAAAAATTACGCATAATCTTTAGCGCGGTTATTCTATTGCTGGCAATTGAGATGATCTATTCCGGGTTAAGAGGGCATATCTAAGATGGATAAACAAAAACAGGGATTGAGCCAACATCAAGTAGATATATTCATCGGCAACCTCTTAAGGGCAGGGGTTATTATATCAGCCGTATTAGTTATTTTAGGAGGAACAATTTATCTATTCCGCCGGGGATTCGTTTTGCCAAATTATAAAGTCTTCCGGGCCGAACCGGTAGAATTGTGCCATGTGCGGGGAATCATAAAATACGCGTTTTCTTCCCATGGGAGAGGCTTGATCCAGCTTGGGTTTCTGGTGTTGATTTTTACTCCGATAGCCAGGGTTAT
>JAQUSM010000103.1 GCA_028715095.1 Candidatus Omnitrophota bacterium | reverse complement strand
TTATGCTGCCGTTTACAAAGAAATTTATGGTTGAACCGGCACCGGGGTTAAAACGCTTAAGGCTGCTGTTATTGATAATCATATTTTTGGCTGCGGTATTTTTATTGTTTAAATTCAAGCCGAAAACATTTTTCTTTGTCCAGAATATCGCTGCTTTTTGGGGGCTGCTTACCGTAATTCTCGCCGGCGGGTTTGTTTTAAACCAGGAGGCTGATCTTAAGTTAAAGAAACTGCGTTATTTTTTGCTTCTTGGCTGGCTGGTTATTATCAGCCTGGGTATTTTTGTTACAGACCCGTGGTGCGCTTTATTCGGGAATGAAATAGATTATTCTTCATTGATTGCTTTTTTTGCCGTATTGGCTTCGGCTGTCATTGTCCCGATGGCCTGGTGCAGATATTTATGCCCTTTAGGCTCATCTTTAAGCCTGCTTACTAAATTCTTCCAGGTTAAGGTGAAAAGAAAAAAAGGCTCAGCTATTTCAAAAAAAGAAGCAAAGAATATTTGTTATGTCCAGGCCCTGGGAGAAAAGGGGCTTGATAAGAGTTCCTGCTTAACCTGCAAGAGGTGTGTTGATGCGGGTGCTTCAGAGGTAGAGGAGTCGTAAGGTGGCCGGTTACGTTAAAAAGTTATTCGGTGTTTTGATTTTTTGCCTGGTGCTGCTGAATTCAAAGGCTGATTGTGATGACTGGACAGGTTTCCAGCGCGATTCTTCGCACAGCGGAAATTCTGCGGTTAATTTTACAGATAAGAATTTGGGCCTGCTTTGGTTCTTTTCTCCTACCGGGCGCACATGGAACTATAAAAGCGGTTCCAGTGTCTGGTCAAGCTCTGCCTGCATCGCCGAAGCAGGGGGCAAGAGCATTATTTACGCGGGGTTTTATAACAATAATTTCTACGCCGTCGATGCCAAAGACGGCAGTCTGATCTGGCGTTTCATCGGAGGAAACAGGTTTAACCAGTCGCCTGTCTTTGCCAAGATTAACAACAGGCCCATGGTATTTGCGCCTTGCGCCGACAGGACTATTTATTGTCTCGATGGCTTAAGCGGAGAAAAGATCTGGAGTTATGAAACATTGAGCTGGTCTTATATGTTGTCTGAGGCAATCCCTTCTTCGCCGATAATTATTCCTACCCGGGATTTATCCCTGTTGGTTTGCGCGGTGTGGAATTCGTCCCATGCGCCGTTTAATAATTTCCAAAAAGGTGAAATCTATTGTTTAAATGCGGCTACCGGAGAAAAATTGTATAGCGCGGCTTTATCTTCTACTCCTTTAAACTCTCCTTGTTTTGGCAATGTAGACGGCCAGCCGGTAATATTTATCTCTTCCAATGACGGTAATGTTTTTGCTTTAGGCGCCAAAGACGGAAAGATTATCTGGCAGTTAACCCTTGATTCCGGGTTATTTTCTTCTCCGTCAATACTATCGGATAAAGAAGGCAGCCGTATTTTTATAAGCAGCCGTTTTGGTAATCTTTATTGCCTGGATGCGGCAACAGGCAGGGTAATCTGGACGAAAAAGGCCGGGCATGCGATTGATTCTACTGCCGCTATCGGCACAATAGAAGGTAAATCTTACGTATATATAGGTTCTTATGACAGGAATGTCTATTGTTTTGACGCGATAACCGGAGACAAGATCTGGAATTATAAGACCGGCGATTACGTGGTATCATCCTGTGCCCTGGCGAAAATTTCAGGAAAGGCAGTAGTTTTTGCCCATTCTTTGGATAATAAATTATATTGCCTTGACGGGTTAACCGGTTCAGCCATCTGGAGTTTTGATTTAGGCAAGCTCATATGGGCATATAATACGCGCGGAGATACTATCTGGTCGTCTCCTGCCGTAGGGATGGCAGGAGATAAGCCGATCCTTGTTTTTCCCTGCTATGATAGCAAACTATATGTTTTTTCCGTAATATAAGGAGTGATTGAAATGAAGTATAAATTAAAGCAATTATTTGGCGCCGGGTGCTTTTCGGATTTCTGCGGTGAATCACTGGGGACTTTTATCCTTGTTTTCTTCGGCTGCGGGTCAGTGGCTGTATCCGTATTATTTTCAGCCTATCAGGGGTTGTTCCAGGTTGCAGCGGTTTGGGGCATTGGCGTAACTTTGGCAATTTACGCCAGCCGCGGGCTTTCCTGCGCGCATCTTAATCCGGCGGTAAGTATTGCCTTTGTATGCGCCAGGCGAATGCCCGCAAGAAAACTTCCTGTATATCTTATCGCGCAGTTTACAGGAGCTTTTCTATCCGCTTTATTGCTCTATTTGATCTTTTCAGGTTCAATAGCAAAATTTGAATCCACAAACAACATTATACGCGGCGCTTCTGAATCAGTGCGCACGGCCATGATCTTCGGGGAATATTTTCCTTCTCCTTCAATAAGCGAGTCGGTAATTTCTGTATCGTGCTTTAACGCCTTTATTGCCGAGGGGCTTGGCGCATTCCTGTTAATATTGCTTATATTCTTTATAACCGAAGGTTGCAACCTCGGACGGCCCGATTCTTCGATTGCCCCGGTTTTTATTGGAGCAACGGTAGCAGGCATAATAAGCATTATCGCTCCTTTGACCCAGGCAGGATTAAACCCGGCAAGAGATTTTGGGCCCAGATTAGTGGCTTATTTAGCTGGTTGGGATAAAGTTGCCATCCCTGGTCCGAAAGGCGGTTTCCTTGTTGTGTATATACTTGGCCCGGTTTTAGGCGGCGTGCTTGCCGCTTTCATTTTTACCAAAATTATCCAACCTTTAATGGAAAACAAAGTTCTTTGCGGGAAGGGTTGCTGTGAAAAAAATTAAGTTTATACTTGTGGGTGGTTTTTTAGGCGCGGGCAAGACTACCGCGCTTTGCCGGCTGGCAAGGTATTTTACTGATAAAGGTTTACGCGTTGGCTTAATCACCAATGACCAGGCAAATAACCTTGTGGATACGCATGCGGTAAAGATAGAAGGTTTTAATGTGGAAGAGATCCCCGGAGGATGTTTTTGCTGTAAATTCAATGATTTAATCAAGGCGGCGGATAAGCTAATCGCGAAGGTTCAACCTGATCTGATCCTCGCGGAGCCGGTAGGAAGCTGTACAGACTTAGTGGCAACCGTAATTAAGCCTTTAAAACTTTATCACAAAGATAATTTTAGTATTGCCCCTTATACAACTTTATTAGATCCCCGGCGGGCAAAAGAAATAATTGTTTCCGGTAAGTTTGGCGGTTTTTCCGGGAATGTGGCCTATATTTTTAAAAAACAACTGGAAGAGTCAGATATTATCGCCTTGAATAAAATAGATACGCTTAAGCCCGCTCAGTCTCATAATTTGTTAAGTTTGCTAAAGAAGAAATTCCCCAACTCTAAAATAATAGGGATCTCCTGCCTGACAGGCAAGGGGTTTAGCCGTTGGATAAAGGCAGCGGGGGCCGAAAAAAGCGGTAGCAATATTTTAGATCTGGATTATGATATTTATGCAAAGGGGGAAGCAGAGCTTGGCTGGTTAAACTCCGTAGCTGAACTTTGCGCGAAGGCGCCTTTCTCAACCGAGGAATTCCTTAAGACATTAACATTAAGGATAAAGGGCTCGCTTAATAAAATCCCCGCTGAAATTGCGCATTTAAAGTTAGCGCTTTCAACCGGCCTGGGGAATTCATTGATTCATCTGACGCGCAGCTCCCAGGGCTTAGAGTTTTTCAAGAAGGAATCCGGTAAATCTATCAAGGCCCGGTTGATAGTTAATGCCAGGGTGCATGTAGATCCGGAAGCTTTACGCGGGATATTCATTGATGTATTAAATAAGTTGTGTAAAGAAGAGGGGGTGGGTTTCAGGATCCGTTCGCAACAGTATTTCCGTCCGGGCAGGCCTGTTCCTGTATATCGTATCACATAAAAGAAGCAGCCCGTTAAAAGGAGAAGCCTAGGGAATGAGGATAAAAATTGTAGGTAGATGGCTTGAAGGCAGGCCCTTAAAATGCGATGCTTGCCTGGAATTAGAAAGGCTGATTCAGCTTGCGCTTGATGAATTAGGAGTTAAGGGCGTCTTGATTGAAAAGTGTGCTTCCGAGGAGGAATATAATTCTTACGGTGTAGTGGCAACTCCGGTTTTAATTATTAACGGGGTAATCAGAATGGCCGGAAAGGTGCCTCCAAAAGAAATGCTCAGGGAATTTATAAGATTTGAACTTAAAAAGGAGAAGAAAACATGAAACGTTTTTTACTTGTCATTTTAGTTTTAGTGACGGGGGTTTACGGCTGCGGTCTGATGAAATCCAATAAAGAAAAATCCTTGAGCATTTCTGTCCCCTGCAGTATCTTTGCGGCTTTCTGCGAGATACTCGACGCTTATAAAATAGATAACCCCGGAGTAAAGGTGAGCTTTGATACAGGCAACACAATAGTCTTGATGCGTAAGATCCTTTATAAGGGCGCCCGTCCGGACATCTACATATCAACAGGTCCGTTAGAAATCGAGCCGTTGATAAGAAAAGGGCTTATAGCTGAAGAGGCTAAGGCAGTGCTTACCTCTGATTCCATCATCCTGGCAACTCCGGCTGCTAATCCCAAAAATATTCAGGATGTCTCTGATTTGGCCAGAAACGATGTAACTTCTATAGCTATCCCGGACCCATCAACGAATTCTTCCGGGAAATTCGCGGTAGAGGCGTTAAAAAAA
>JAQUSM010000102.1 GCA_028715095.1 Candidatus Omnitrophota bacterium | reverse complement strand
ATTGGCTGATAGAATCTCTTCCTTTGATCCTTATACCCGTACCCTGGAGGATTTAAGAAACAAGATTATCCAGATAGCTGAAAAGAAAGCTGGTCGTTTAAACGGCTAGAATTGAAGAGTATATCCCATTGGTCGGTCAAGCCGTGATTGACGACTTACGATTGCTCGGCGAGCGGTTGAAGGGCAGAACCATCCAGCATATAAACTCTACTCCTGTGGGAGGCGGGGTCGCCGAGATACTAAACCGCATGGTGCCGTTGTTGAAAGAGCTGGGGGTAGATACGAAATGGGACGTTATAAAAGGGGGAGAGCAGTTTTTTGGGGTGACAAAGAAGTTCCATAACGCTTTACACGGCAGAGCCGAAGAAATAACCCAAAGGGATTTTGAGATATTTATGCAGACCAGCCAGGAGAATATCGAAAATGTTGATACCTACGGGGATATAGTCTTTGTCCATGACCCGCAGCCAATAGCGCTGATTAAAAAGAAGGCCGCTAATAAATGGCTTTGGCGTTGCCATATTGATGTATCCAATCCTAACGAAAGAGTCTGGGGATTTCTTATGGATTTTATAACTCAGTACGATTCAGCGGTATTTTCCGCTCCGGATTTTTCCCGTAAATTGCCTATCAGGCAATTTCTGATTTCTCCCTCGATTGACCCTTTAAGCGACAAAAATAAGGAACTCTCCCGGGAAAGCATTGATTCGGTATTGAGAAAATACGATATCAAAAAAGATAAACCGATTATTACGCAGATATCGCGTTTTGACCGTCTCAAAGATCCGGTGGGCGTAATTGAGGCGTATCTGCAGGTAAAAAAATATATTAATTGCCAGTTGATATTGGCCGGAGGCGCAGCAGATGACGACCCCGAAGGGTTTGAGGTTTTAAAGGAGGTCAGGGAAAAAGCAAAGGATGATCCGGATATTCATATTTTGTTGTTACCCCAAAATGACATAGAGGTTAACGCCTTGCAAAGGGCCTCAGATGTAATTGTCCAAAAGTCACTGAAAGAGGGGTTTGGCTTAACTGTGGCTGAGGCTTTATGGAAAGCAAAACCTGTTGTAGCTTCAAATGTCGGCGGCATACCTTTGCAGATAAAACACAAATATTCAGGACTGCTTTGCCATTCTGTTGAAGGAGCCAGTTTTGCCATCAAGCAACTCTTAAGCAGCCCGGAATACGCCGGGAAATTAGGGGAAAACGGCAGGGAGCATATAAAAAACAATTTCTTGATAACCCGGCATTTAAGGGATTATATGCTATTATTTCTTTCATTATACCATAAGGAAGATGTTGTGCATTTGTGTTAACTCAAATATATAAAAGGAAGAAGACCTATGGCTCATAAAGATAAGCCTATTAAACCTCTCCAAAATATTCTTTTGGACTGGTCGCCTTTTGCCGCCATTGTTGTATCAACAGCGGCTACTATTGTCATAAGTATTTATTGCCTTTTGTCCGGCTGGTTTATTATTTTCCAAAATCTCTTCTATATCCCTATTATCATTGCCTGCGTTTATTATATAAAGAAAGGTTTTATTTTTTCTGTTGTTCTCTCGTTTATTTATCTTTTTCTTATCCTGATCTTTACAGGAGATCCAGCAATTATCAAGCAGGCTTTGATAAGGACTGTTATATTTGTTGCTATAGCAGGAGTTACCGTGTTTTTGTCAGTAAAACGCAGACGCGCGGAGGAGAGGCTGCACGTTGCAAAAGCCGCTCTTGAAAAAAGCAAGCAGAGTTTCTTTAGCATTGTGGATAAATCTGTTGACGGGATAATTGTGACGGATCATAACGGCATAGTTTGTTTTTCCAACCCTTCCGCAGAGCGTATATTCAGGGTTAAAAAGAAAGAATTTCTAGGCGCAAGCTTTGGCATACCGATTGCTTCCGGAGAAATGAAGGAGATTAGTATTGTCCGGCAAAACGGCCAGACAGGGATTGGCGAGATCCGTTCCAGCCAGACCGAATGGAACGGCCATGACGCGTCTTTAATCTTTGTCCGCGACATCACCGAGCGAAAACGCGCGGAAGAAGCTCTTACAGAGGCAGTAAAGGTGAAATCAGATTTTACCGGTATTGTTTCCCATGAATTAAGAACCCCGCTTGCCAGTATTAAAGAGGGCGTGTCTGTGGTTTTGGATAAAATAACGGGTGAAATCAACCAGGAACAAGAGAAGTATCTAACTATAGTTAAAAATAATGTGGATAGATTGGACAGATTGATTACCGCGGTCCTGGATTTTCAGAAACTTGAATCCGGAAAAATGGAATTTAATATGGAAGACAGCAATATAAATAATATAGTCAAGGGGGTAGAAGAAACAATGTCGCTTTTATTCCGGAAGAAGGGCCTGGATTTTGAGGTCCAGCTTTGTCAGGATCTTCCGCAGGTGAATTTCGACAGGGATAAAATCATCCAGGTTTTAACCAATTTGGTAAATAACGCCCTTAAATTTACCGAAAAAGGAGGCGTTGTTATCAGCACCAGCGGAGGGGATAATTTTATCCAGGTAATGGTTAAGGACACGGGTATAGGCATTAAAGAAGAAGATATGAAAGATTTATTCCAGGAATTCACGCAATTGCATAGAAAAGTGGGCGGAACCGGATTAGGACTGTCAATTTGCAAGAAAATAGTTGAGGCGCATAAAGGAAAGATTTGGGCCAAATCCCCGCCAGCCGGCCAGGCAGGGGGATTTGGCAGAGGCACAGCTTTTTATTTTTCATTACCCGTTAAAGAGCGGAGGGCCTGATATGGCAAAAAGGATTCTTGTCGTTGATGATGAACCGGATATCATGGATGTGGCAACAGTCAGGCTAAAACACTTAGGCTATGAGATCATTCCCGCAATTGATGCCGAAGAGGCGATAGCTATTCTAGAAAATGACACTCCGGATTTAATATTGCTGGATTTGCTCCTGCCTAAAATGCAGGGAGATGAACTTTGCAGGAAATTGAAATCCGATAACAGATATAAAAATATCCCCGTTATTTTATTTACCGCCAGCGCGATCCGGATTAACATTCCTGAAAAGATAAAAGAAATAGGCGCCGATGACTGTATCATGAAACCGTTTGAATCCAAAGATTTGCTGGATAAGGTAAGAAAATTTATAGGATAAGCGAAAAAATGGCTAATAATAATTCAGCGTTAAAAAAGAAAATACTTACCGTTGACGATGAAGTTGATTTCTTGAAAATTCTTAAGCTCAGGCTTGAGGCTAACGGTTATGAAGTAATTACTGCCTTTGACGGAGAGGAGGCTTTAGAAAAAATTAAAAGCCAGAGTCCTGATCTTGTAATCCTGGATATTATGCTCCCTAAATTAAACGGTGAAGAGGTTTGCAGGGATATCCGCAAAGACCCGGTTTTAAATAAAATTCCGATAATTATGCTGACCGGAAAGTGCACTGATGTTGACCGTATTGTCGGCAGGGTTATCGGCGCTGATGTCTATATAACTAAACCTTTTGATTTCAAAGAATTAAGCAGCGCGATAAAAAAGGTTTTGCAAATATAAAGAGTGCAATTTTTTTTCTTGACAATATATGCAAAATGTATATGATTGTATACGAAAGTATACTATTGCATACAAATACATATATTTGTATGCATAATGAATATATGAGTTATCAGAATGAAACTGCTAAGTAAAAACAAGCTCAAACTGCTTAAGCTTTTTTATGATCATCCTGCGAGCCAGTTCTATATCCAGGAGATAGGCCGTAAGTTAGGCAAGAAGCCCGGCGTATTCCAGAGGGCTTTGAATAATCTTTATAAAGATGGTTTGCTTTTAAGTGAATATAAGGCTAACGCCAGGTTTTTTAGAATTAACACGCGTAATCCCATATATAACGAATTAAAGAGCATTGTCTCTAAGTCTGCCTTTATCCTGGCAATATTGGTTTTAACCTGCTCAAGGCCCCTACAGGCTCAGGATAATCCGCTATCTTTGCATGACACAATAGTCGCCGCTTTTGAAAACAACATAGATATTCAAATACAGGAAGAGGAGCTTTCTGTCGCCCGCGCAGACATCCTGGGAGCAAAAAGCGAATTCTTGCCGCAGCTTGACCTTAATGCCGGATATACGCGCAATGGAGCCGTGGCTTCTACCTTGTCGGGGGGCAAGAAAGACGCAGGGGTCTTTACCGGTTATAAGAACGATAATTCTTTAGGTGCCGGTTTAAGCCAGGTGATTTACAACGGCGGTTTTAATACTGCCAATTTAAACCAGGCAAGGCTTAGCCTTAAAACAGCAGAAGAAACCCTGCGCGCCAAGAAGCTGGATATTGAATTTGAGGCAAAGCGCCTTTATTATGGCCTGCTGCTTGCCTATGAGACGGAGAGGATCGCCCAGGAGCTTACGGATAATTCCCGGGACCATTATGAGGATGTGAAAAACAGGTATGCCCAGGGGCTATCATCAAGGTTTGACCTCCTGCAGTCCAGCGTGCAGGTTTCGCTGACCATGCCGGAACTGGTAAAGGCCAAAAATGCCGTTGAGCTTATCAAGGCGGAACTGAAGAAACTCCTTAATTTTAAGCAACAAGAGAAGCTGGAGGTAACGGACAGGCAGCTTATTTATTCATTAACAGAGATCAGGGAAGATGATTTTTTAAAACAGGCTTACCTTAATAAGCCGGAGATG
>JAQUSM010000101.1 GCA_028715095.1 Candidatus Omnitrophota bacterium | reverse complement strand
TGTATCTGAAAAAGGCCGCGAAGATGTAAGCTACCTGAAGAAGAAGACCCTGGAGATTAAAGCGGCAACGGAACTGACCAGCGAGATAGTCCAAAGGACAAATGATAAGCCTATCAATAAGAGCTGGCTGGAGCCGGGCAGTATTTTAATGAACGCGATGGTAGTCAACCCTTCAACCACAAAGAGCCAGACCGCTATGCTCAAGGCTTATTTACCCGTCGAGAGTAAGCCCGAAGATATCGTGAATTTAGGGGATCTCTCCGTAAGTTACGATGTCCAGGAGAACCTGTATTATGTGTTTAAGGAGTTTACCCTCGGCCCCGGAGAAACAGCTAAGCGCCAGATAGAGCTTAAGGATGTGTGGGTAATCTCTGAAAAAGAATTAAACGCCGCGATAGAGAGAATTAACGAGATGCTCCTGGATCTGAAGGGAAGCTCTTTCTATAGCAAGGCCTCTGCCATAAAGGAATCTGTCCAGACAAGGGTTGACCAGATATTAGAGGCACAGAAGAAAGCTATGGAAGCATTGCCCGATGCCCATATTGCCGCCTATAGGGCAAATATGCAGATTTTAAATACAATTAAAGAAGACCTTGCCAGAGTGGAGGCCATGCTTCTCCAGGCCAAGCCCGCCGTAGGTTTGGCGTTTAACAAGGTATTTGTCAAGACCAGCTGGTGGATAATCTTGCTGGTGGTTGCCTTCCTTGCGGCGCTTTCATTCGGGCTTTTCATTGTATGGCATAAACAGGCAAAAATGGCGCAAACCGAGAAAAAGGCTGAGAAGGCGGAAGAACCTACAGATTAATATCCGGGGACGTTTCTATTTTTTACCTATTCAAATGTTTGAAAAATTAGAAACGTCCCCTAATTTTTGCCCCCTAATTTCCTTGATTTAGCAATTTTAATGTGGTAAAATTTTAATGGAATATTATGCAGATAAAAAATAAAATATGGGTTAATTGGCTGGTATTAAGCAGTTTTTTATTTGCCACCCTGCAAGCTCGAGCCGCCGGGATTAACTGGAATAATGAAGAAAAAAGCAAGCATTTTGTCATTTATTACCAGGACGCATCTGCTGATTATATCAACCGGCTGGTCAGGGAAGCCGAACATTGCTACAAGAATATTACCGAATACCTGGGGTTTGTAAGATTTGATTTTTGGGTTTGGGATAACCGTTGTAAAATATACCTCTATCCCGACGAGGAAACATATTTAGGCACTACAGGGGTTATTGCCTGGTCAAGGGGCAGCGTCCAGGTCACCAAGAAAGAGATTAGCACGTACATGTGGCAGGAGATGCTCTTTGATACTATACTGCCGCATGAGATGGGGCATATAATATTCAGGGAATTTGTCGGCTATAACAAATCCCTGCCCCTTTGGCTTGATGAGGGGGTTGCCTGTATGCAGGAATATGAAAGCAAAGAGCGCCTGGCAACCGCTAAATGCCTGGTAAATTTGAAGTTATATACGCATCTGGAAGATTTGTCTAAAATCAGGGATTCCAGCGTAATTATACCGTTTATTTTCTATAATGAAGCGGCAAGCTTAGTGGATTTTCTTTTAAGAAGATTCGGCAGGAGCAAATTTGTGGATTTTTGCCGTTCCCTGCGGGACGCTCCGGATTGGGAACAATCGCTTAAGGGCGTATATAAAATAAAGAACCTGGAAGAACTGGAAAAGCTTTGGGTTGAGGATTTGACTGAAAATTAAAAGCCGGAGGATTAAGTTATGAAGAATGAAGTAAAAGCACGTGAATTCAATATACTGGTTGTTGAGGATGATGATAATACGTTTAAGGCCATAAAAAACGGCCTGATAAACCCGGAGTATAAGCTGCATCGCGTGACTACGGGCCAGGAGGCAATCAGCCTGGCCAAAGAGGGTTATTTTGTCGGCATTATCACAGAGATGCAGATCGGCGACATGAACGGTATTGAATTAGTGCGCCGGCTCAAGAAAATAGACCAGCGGATTAATATAATCGGCCTGACTGTTTATGCCTTTGTTAATTTAGCCGTAGAGGCGATGAAGGAAGGCGTTTATGCTTACCTGATGAAACCCATAAATAACGATGAGCTTAATTTAGTCTTAAGGCGGGCTATAGAAAATACATTCCTTCTGATCCAGGCAGGGCAAAGGAAATATTACCAGGATATCGCCACAATGGACGGCTTAACCGGTGTTTATAACCACCGCCATTTCCATGAAATGCTGGATTGGAATATTTCGCACTTGAACCGCTCGCCTCAAGCGTTTTCTTTGTTTATTACCGATATCGATAATTTCAAGAAGTACAATGATACTTACGGGCACGTGGAAGGGGATAAGATACTGCACAATTTCGCCCAGCTTTTAGTCAGCTCTACCAGAGATAATGATATGGTTTTTAGATACGGCGGAGAGGAGTTCGCGGTGATCCTCTCGCAGACAGACCAATTCGGCGCGCAGAAAGTCGGGGAGAGGTTATTGACGATAGTAAGGAGCAAGATGCCCATAACCATGAGCGTGGGTTTAGCCAGCTTCCCAGTGAATGCCCAGGTTAAAAGTGAACTGGTCGTACGCGCCGATAAAGCGCTTTACCGGGCAAAGAGCACAGGAAAAGACAGATTGTGCACTTATGACGAGAAGATAGACAAATGAAAAATATAACTATTATCCTGATAATGTTAATCAGCACTTTAGGCCCGTCGGGGGTTATCGCCGCCGTAGGTTTTTCCGGGGTCAAGGCTATCGGCCGCAACCCATCGGCAGCTCCCAAGATATTGATCTCGATGATATTGGCTTTTGTTTTTGCCGAGGCCATAGCTATAATCGGGCTGCTGGTGGTGTATAACTTGTTCGGGCAGTAATTTAACCTAGGAGTAAAGATGCTGGTATGGCAGATCATTCTTATTCAGATAGCTACTTTTACATTGATTGTTTTGTTTTTACGCTGGCTTCTTTATAGCCATATCAGCCGGGCGCTGGAGAGGCTGCAAAAACTTAACCAGCAAAACCTGGAAAAAGAAAAGGTGCTCAAGGAGGAGTTCGAGCGGGCAAGGAAACAGGCGGAAATCGAAATCCAGCAGGGAAAGGTTGAGGCTGAGAATATAAAAGAACAGGCGAAGGAAGAGGGGGAAAAGACCAGAAGGAATTTACTTGAGTCTTCCAAGGAAGAGGCAAAGCGTATTGTGAATGAAGGGGTCAGGGACAGCCAGAGAAAGTATAATGACCTGCTTTTGGAGATGCAGGATAAGGCGGTATACCTGGCAGTGGATATCGTAAGGTATATTTTTACGGAGAGGATCCGCCGGTCTTTGCATGAACAGGTTATCGATGAATTGATAGAGGATGTCTCCGGGCTGGATAAGGAAAAGATAAGGGCGCAGGGGGATAAGGCGGAGATTGTCTGCGCTTATCCGTTGGGGCCTGACCAGAAACAGCGCCTGCAGCAGGCATTATCTAATAAACTGGAGCGTAATATTATATTGGAGGAGACCCCTGACGCCGAGATTGTAGGCGGTCTGATTATACGCTTAAGCGGGTTTGTGGTTATTGACGGCAGTATCAAGAATAAATTCAAGAGAATATTGCCGATAATGAAAGATAAGGCCAGGGCGGGCATTGAGCAGGCGGAGAAGAAATAAATGCAGGAGATAAATTTAAAACCGTTAGAAATAAAGGACGTAGGAACGGTCAGGGAAATCAAGGGCGGGGTAATTAAGATAGGAGGGCTTGCTTCCTGCGTAAACGGTCAGTTAATCGAACTTGCCCCTGATTTAATGGGTATGGTAATAGGTTTTACCAAGAGGGATGTTTTGGTCCTGGTCCTTGGCGATGAGAATAAGGTGCATATAGGCGATACTGTTTATGGCGAAGAGGGGGTTTTTGAAATTCCCGTGGGCAGTAATTTCCTGGGCAGGGTAGTAAATACTTTTGGCCAGCCGTTAGACGGTAAAGGAAAGATTGAAGGGGTTGATTCTTATCCGATTTTTAGAAACGCTCCCGGGGTTTTGGACAGGACCCCTATCGTGGAGTCATTCCTTACCGGTACCAAGATAATTGATACCTGTATCCCCTTGGGCAAAGGCCAAAGGGAGCTTATCCTCGGGGACAGGGTTACCGGCAAGACCACCCTGGTTATTGACGCGATTATAAATCAAAAAGATAAAGATGTTATCTGCATATATTGCTGGATAGGAGGAAGCCAGTCCGCGTTTTTAAAAATTATGGAACAATTGAGATTAAGCGGCGCAATGGATTGGACTATTGTTGTCGCAGCTTCGGCGTCTGCTTCTCCGGCAGAGCAATACCTTGTTCCCTATGCCGCTTGCGCCTTAGGTGAATATTTTATGGATCATGGCCGGGATGTTTTCTGCGCTTTTGATAATCTAAGCAGGCATGCCTGGATTTACCGCGAGATCTCCCTGCTTTTAGAGAGGAGCCCGGGAAGAGAGGCTTATCCCGGGGATATATTTTATATCCATTCCCAGTTAATGGAAAGGGCAGGCAAGCTAAACGAAGAAAAGGGCTCAGGCTCAATGACATTTTTGCCTATAGTAGAAACTCAGGAAGGGGATATTACCGGCCTTGTCCAGTCAAACCTTGTTTCGATAACCGACGGGCAAATCTATTTAAGCGCCTCTCTTTTTAATGAAGGTTTCCGGCCGGCTATTGATT